>CAMVKF010000074.1 GCA_947168035.1 uncultured Clostridia bacterium
CACCACCAAGAACCGGCTACCCAAGTCACCACCAATGTCACCAGCGAAGATTTTATTTTGTTGCTAATTTTATACCAAGATTTAGTTCATCTCTCATTCTTATTGCTTCTGCTCTTGTTGCTTCTGCAAATTGTTCTTCACTATATGTGCCACTCCATCTTTCAGATTTATAAGCACACATTAGGCTTCTTGAAGCATTTATTATTCCTCCTAAACCATTTTTATCAAACCCTAAGCTAATGTCTTCTGCTTTACCTCCTTGTGCTCCATAACCTGGTATTAAGAAAAATGTGTGTGGTGCAATTTCTCTTATTTTCTTTAATTGTTCAGGATATGTTGCTCCAACAACTGCTGCTACACTACTATACCCATATTTTCCTCTTAAAGTTTCACCCCAAGATTCTACTAAATTTGCAACATGTTCAAAAACCTGTTTTCCGTTTTCTAAATATAAATCTTGAAGCTCACCTGATGACTTATTAGAGGTTTTTACTAATATAAATATTCCTTTATTATATTTTTCACAATCTTCTACAAATGGAGAAACGGCATCAAATCCCATATATGGGTTTACTGTAACAAAATCAGAATTATAAACTTTTTCTTCATTTTCGTTTATTTTTGTTGCACCTAAAAATGCATTTGAATATGCTTTTGAGGTTGTACCTATATCTCCTCTTTTACCATCTGCAATTACTATTAAGTCTTTTTCTCTTGCATACTCAGAAATCTCTTTAAATGCTATTAACCCATCTGGTCCCATCATTTCAAAATATGCTAACTGTGGTTTTATTGCTGGAATTATGTCATACGTATAATCTATTAACTTTTTTGCAAATTCTGTTGAAGCTTTTGCAAAACCTGTTAAATTTTTTTCGTATTTATTTTTAATACTATCTGGTATAAATTCATATCTTGGATCTATCCCCATAACTATTGGACTTTTCTTTTCAATAATTTTTTCAATTAATTTGTCAATTGCTAATTCCATATCCACTTTCCCTTTCTAATATTTAATTTCTGCATAATTTGCTGGTATTTCAAACAAACTCTCATCTATATTATCTGAAAAGTCTATTTTTAATAACTCTTGCTCAGTACTTCCAATTATTGTTTTTATATATGCAATTCTATTTTTCTCAAAATAAAACCTAGTTTTTAATTCATGTTCATCTGCATTATAATTTGATGATAAAATAAATGTATCTATTCCCTCAAATTCTTCATAATAATAAGATTTATTTTCTATTTTTTCACTTCCAGTTTTATAGTCTTGTTTTTCAATCTCTTTTAAATCATTTCTTAAAATATCTGCATCTACTTGACTTATCTCATACACAAAGTACTCTTCTTGATTATGATTTATATAAAATGATTCTTGTTCATTTACTAGAGTAGATGTGTGTTCATCTAAAGATTTAGAATCTATACATATACTATTTTCTTTTTTAGATATTATTAATTTATTATTTAAATCACTAGATATTCCCTCCATAGAAAATGTATAATTTGCTTTTTCACAAATATCTTTGTACATTTTCTTACTCAAGTCCTTTTTATTACTGAATATAGCAAATATAATTGCTAAAATTAATATTACTATAAGCAAAACAAAAATAATTTTTGTAGTTGTTTTTTTATTCATTTTTGTATTAGTCTCCTAAGCAAATTCCTATATCTCTTGCTGTTAAAATTAAGTCATCATCCATTTTTATAGTTTTCATATTACTATCTTCAGTTCCGCCTTCAACTGCACCAATTTCTTTATTATTTCCAACTACTTCTTCTAATGGAACATAATCTAGTTTACCATTTTTTATAACTGTTAATACATTAAACTTTCCGTTCTAACGCAAGCTCCATTGCTTTAGCACCATATTTTGTAGATAAAATTCTATCTGTTGCAGATGGTGTTCCACCTCTTTGCATATAACCTAAAGTTGTACATCTAGAAACTAAACCAGTACGTTCTTCAAGTTGTTTTGCAACTTGTTCTCCTGCACCTCCGAAGTTGAATATTTATTACACCTTTTCCTCCATGGCGCTCATCTTTTATTGACATACTTCCCCCCTTAGGGTATGCACCTTCTGAAACTACAACTATACTAAAGTTCTTTCCTTCTGCTTGTCTTGCTTTTATTTTTTCTACAACTTTTTCTATATCATATGGTATTTCTGGAAGTAAAGCAACATCTGCACCACCTGCAATTGCTGATTCTAGAGTTATCCATCCAGCATATCTTCCCATTACTTCTAAAACCATAATTCTATTGTGAGTTTCGGCTGTTGTATGAAGTCTATCTAAACTCTCAGATGCAACTGATACAGCTGTATTAAAACCAAATGTTACATCAGTACATGCAACATCATTATCTATTGTTTTTGGAACTCCAATTACATTAATTCCTCTAAGTGAAAAGTCTCTAGCTGATTTTTGTGTGCTATCTCCCCCTAATGTAAATAAACAATCAATTCCATCATCTTTTAAATTTTGTACACATTTTTCTGATAAATCTTTATATACTACTTCTCCATTTTCAATAACTTTATAATTAAATACATTTGAATTTAATGATGAACCAATTATAGCACCACCTTTGTGTAAAATTCCAGATGTTATTTCTGCTTTATCTAGTCTTACATAGTCATTATGTAATAATCCATTAAAACCATCTTTAAATCCATAACATTCTATTCCATTTTTTTCTGCTGTTCTGACAATTGCCCTTATTACGGCATTTAAACCTGGTGCATCTCCACCATTAATTAATATTCCTACTTTTTTAACCATTCCTATCTAACCTCCTAACAATTGTTATTAGTCCGCTTTATTTAATATATATTAATTAAGGCTGACTAGTAACATACAACTAATTATTATATATATAATTTTCAATAATTCTGTTGCAAAAGCAACAGAATTATGTTATATTAAAAATAATATAAATTTTGTTAGTATAGAAGGGAATTGTTTTAATATGGGTGTAGATTTAAAAATGTTGAACTTTTTTAAAAATCTTAATAATAATTGCAGTAAAATTGCTAAACATACCTTTCATAAAGGAGATATAATTACATCATACACTGAAAAACGTAACCTTATATGTTTTTTTGTTACTCGGAAAAGCGAGTTTAATTAAGTATGATTTTAATGGTAATAAAACTATACTCGAACTTTTTTCTGATGGCGATATCTTTGGTGAAATTTTTTACCCAAATAAAACAAATGATGAATTGTTTATTGAGGCTAAGGAAAATTGTGAAGTTCTATTTTTTACATATGAGAATATTTTAGAAAAATGTAACCCTAAATGTAAATTTCACCAAGAATTAGAAAGAAACCTTAATTTGCTTATTATGAACTATACAATTAATTTAAATAGAAGAATTGAAATTTTAACCAAAAAAAGTACTAAAGATAAATTACTAGCTTATTTTAAGCTTAATAGTATAAAAAATTCTAATAGAACCTTTACCTTACCATTAACACTAACAGATTTAGCAGATTATATATGTGTAGATAGAAGTGCTATGACACGAGAACTTACCAAACTAAAAAAACAAGGTTTAATTGAAAAAAAAGGAAAGAAAATCACATTGTTAAAATGAGATTTTCTTTCCTTTTTGGTAAATTTTCCATTGGGGACGGTCCTTTTTGGTAAATCTTATGTAAACAACAAGTCCGTATTAATGTAACATCATTTTTAAAATACATATAGTTCTCTTAATAGTGATACTAACCATATGGATTTTAAAAATTGACATACTAAATACGGACTTGTTGTTTACATAAGATTTACCAAAAAGGACCGTCCCCAATTGAAAATTTACCCTATTGTTTCACAATATTTACAACGGTATGTTCTTTTTTCTTTGTCTTTTAGAATAAATACATGGTTTAATTCTTGTTCTATTGTTGTTATACATCTTGGATTTTTACATTTTATAATATTTGTTATTTCTTTTGGTAATTCTGTATGGTATTTTTGTACCCTTTTATCATTTTCTATAATATTAATTGTTATATTTGGATCTAAGTATCCTAAAATATTTAGGTCTAAATCTATATTTTTATCAATTTTTATTATATCTTTTCTGCCCATTTTTTGGCTTTTTACATTTGTTATAATTGCAACTGAGCAATCTAAATCTCCTAAATTTAGTGCATTATATATAGTTAACGCTTTTTTTGCTTGTATGTGGTCTATTACTATTCCATTTTTTATGCTATCTATATTCATATTTATTTCCTTTCTTATTTTATATTTAATAGTTTTAAAATTAAGGCCATTCTAATAAATTTACCATATAAAACTTGTCTAAAGTAACATGCTCTTTCATCATCATCTACTTCTACAGAAATTTCATTTACTCTAGGTAATGGGTGCATTATACATAAATCTTTTTTTGCATTTTTAAGTTTTGCATTATTTAAAATATAGTAATCTTTTAACCTTAAATAATCTTCTTCATTAAAAAATCTTTCTCTTTGAACTCTTGTCATATATAAAATATCTAGTTTAGACATATGTTCTTCAATATCATTTGTTTCTATATATTCAATATTATTTTTCTCTAAAATCTCCTCTTTAACATAATCTGGTATTTTTAATTCGTCAGGTGAAATTAATACAAATTTAATATTTTTATATCTTGACATTGCAGTAATTAGAGAATGTACTGTTCTTCCAAATTTTAAATCTCCACATAAACCAATTGTTAAATTGTCTAATCTGTTTTTTTCTGAATAAATTGTAAGCAAATCTGTTAAAGTTTGTGTTGGGTGATTATGCCCTCCGTCTCCTGCATTTATTATTGGTACAGTTGATTTTTCACTTGCAACTAGTGGTGCTCCTTCTTTTGGGTGTCTCATTGCAATTATGTCACTATAACATCCAACTGTTCTAATTGTGTCTGATACACTTTCTCCTTTAGCTGTTGAACTTGCATTACTAGATGAAAAACCTATTACATTTCCTCCTAGCTCCATCATAGCTGCCTCAAAACTAAGCCTTGTCCTTGTACTTGGCTCAAAAAATAAAGTAGCCAATTTTTTGTATTTACATTTTTCCTGGTATTTTTCAGGGTTACTCATAATGTCCTTTGCAACTTTTATTAATTCGTCAATTTCTTCTACAGATAAATCTTTAATATCAATTAAATGTTTCATTTTTATCTTTCCTTCCTTATAATTTATTTTTTATTTCTTCTGCTATTTTTTGGTTTATGCCTTTAACTTGAATTAATTCCTCAATACTTGCCTGTTTTATTTTTTCTAAGCTTCCAAAGTGTTTTAGTAATAGCTTTTTCTTATTTTCTCCTATTCCTTTTATATTGTCAAGACTTGAAGTTATTAATGCTTTGTCTCTTAATTTTCTATGGTATGTAATTGCTGTTTCATGCACAGTATCTTGGAATAATGTTATTTGCTTAAATAAATTTTCAGAAATTTCTATTTCATTCCTATTTTCATCTATAAGTGCCCTGGTTTGATGTTTATCATTTTTTACCATTCCAAAAATTTTAATATCATATTTAAATTTGTCTATTGCTTTTCTTACAGCTCTTATTTGTGTAATTCCTCCATCTGCAAATATTGCATCTGGAAGTTTTCCAAAACCTTTATCTTCCCCATTTTTAGCAAAATGCTCTAAACGCCTTGTAATTACTTCTTCCATACATTTTGGATCATCTTGTCCAAATACTGTTTTTATTTTAAACCTTCTAGATAAATTCTTTTTAATTTCGCCGGTCTTGCATTACACACATTCCTGCTACCATAAATTCTCCAGAAATATTAGAAATATCGTAAGTTTCGATTTTTCGTGGAAGTTTTTTCATTTTTAATTTTTCTTTTAATTCTAATAAAATTGAATTTTTTGTTTTTTCTTTATTATCTAAAGTTAATTTACTATTTTTTTCTGCCATTTCCACAAAACGTAGCTTTCCACCTCTTTTTGCACTATGAATTTCCACTTTATGTGTAGTTTTTGTGGATAACCACTCTTCTAAAGCTTTTTCGTCATCTAATTCTTCCTTAATCATAATTTTATTTGGAATATTTAAATTATCCATATAATACTGTTTTATAAATCCTGAAATTATTTCTTTGTTTTCCATATCTTCTAGCCCTGTAAAAAAGTAGTGTTCTCTACCTATCATTTTACTGCCTCGAACAAAAAATATTTCTATACAAACTTCAAATTCAGATTTTGCCATTCCTATAACATCAATATTGTTCTCAGAAATGTTTGAAACTTTTTGTTTTTGCATTGCCCTCTCAATTGCTTGCATTCTGTCTCTTACATATGCCGCTTCTTCATATTTTTGATTTTTAGCAAACTCTTCCATCTGCTTTTTTAGGCTTTTTAATATTTTATCTGTTTTACCTTCTAATAAATCTATAATTTCATCAATTTGTTTTTTATAATCTTCTTTACTTATATACCCTACACATGGGGCTTGGCAACGTTTTATATGGTAATTTAAACATGCTCTCAAATTTGATTTAAAATTCTTGCATTGTCTTATTTTATATTTTTGTTTAATAAAATCTACCATTTCCTTTGCAGCACCTGGGTTTGCATATGGTCCAAAATATTTTGAACCATCATTAATTAGTCTTCTTGTAATTATTACATTTGGGAAATCAGATTTTACATCTATTTTAATATATGGGTAGGTTTTGTCATCTTTTAATAAAACATTGTATTTGGGGCGATTTTCCTTTATTAAATTACATTCTAGTATTAAAGCTTCAGATTCATTGCTAACAACTATGTATTCAAAATGGTCAATTTTAGATACCATTTTTAAAATTCTATCTGTTTTGTTTGTTTTCCTAAAATATGAACTTACTCTGTTTTTCAAATTTACAGCTTTACCTACATAAATTATATTATCATCTTTATCTTTCATTAAATAAACTCCGCGGGTCTTTCGGGAGTTTTTTTAATTCTTCTTTAATGTCCACTTTTATATACCCCATACTTAAATATTTTTTAATCTAAATAGTTCCATGTCATATATATTATAATATGAATTTCTAAACAACTCTTTATGGCTTGGAATAAAAAATGTTGCAACTATGATGAATACTGATATTAATATAATTATATATTTTTTTCTTTCATCTTTCAATAATATTTTTTCGTGTTTCAATAAATAATATTGTAAATAAATATTTATAAATT
>CAMVKF010000075.1 GCA_947168035.1 uncultured Clostridia bacterium
TTTCGTAAAAGTATTGAAAAAGTTTTAGAAATATGATATAAATAGAAGAAATAAAGAGAGTTTGAGTTATTCGGAAATTCCGAACAACTTGAGAAAGAGAGGTATAAAATGGACGAAAATAAAATGCATTTAATTAACAAAATTTTTAATAATGAAACAATAAGAACGGTTTGGAACAAGGAAGAAGAAAAATACTATATTAGCATTGTTGATATAGTAGGTGTTTTAGCTGAAAGTAAAAATCCAACAGTATATTGGAGAGTCTTAAAAAAGAGGCTAAAAGAGGAAGGAAATGAAACCGTTACAAATTGTAACGGTTTGAAATTAAAAGCTAAAGATGGAAAATATCGTATGACTGATGTTTGTGATATTGAAGGGATGTTTCGTATAATTGAGTCAATACCATCAAAAAATGCTGAACCAATAAAACAATGGTTGGCACATTTAGGAAAAGAAAAAATTGATGAAACTTTTGATCCATCAATAGCATTACAAAGAGCAATTGATTTATATAGGGCAAAAGGCTATGAAGAAGAATGGATTGCTAAAAGAATGAAATCAATTCAAGAACGAAAAAAATTAACTGATGTATGGAAAGAAAATGGAATTGAAAAAAATGTTGAATATGCAATTTTAACAAATGAAATATATAAAGAATGGTCTGGAATGACAGCAAAAGAATATAAGCAATATAAAGGATTAAGGAAAGAAAATTTAAGAGATAATATGGACAATATAGAACTTATATTAACAGATTTATCAGAAGAAGCCACGAAAAGACTTGCAGCTAAACAAAAACCAAATGGATTGAAAGAAAATATAAAAGTTGCTAAAATGGGAGGACATGCTGCCAAAGTTGCTAGAGCTGATATTGAGAAAAATCTTGGAGAATCGGTTGTAACCAGAACAAACAGATTGAACTATAAATACATTGAGGAAGAAGAAAAGCAAATAGAATTAAAAGAAAATGATAAAAAGAAACTAAAATGATAAATAGAGGATTCGGATGGTTAGTATTGCTAACCAACTGGTTACAAATTGTAACCAATTCAACAAGTAGAATAGTACTATATAAAACATAGAAATGAGGGATTATATGGTAAAGTATGACTATTTATTTGGAAATAACGAAGATAATAAAATACAAAAATATAATAAGTTTTATATAATAACATTAACTTTATTATTAATAAATTATATGTTTTGGTTTTGGGAATTTAATTTTTGTACAATAAATACACATATAATAAGTTCATTTGTACTATTTATTCCAATTATATTAATAATATTGATGTATCTTTTAACAAAGAAAGAAAAAATAAGAGTAAAAAAAGGAAAAATAATTTCAATAATTCTAATAATATTATTTTTAATATTAAATTTTTATACTCTTATATTTGTTATGGTTAAAGAAGGAACATCTCATGAAGAAAATCCAATAAAATACAAACATATATGTAATATAGCAGGATATGAAAAAATAAGATTTCAATTTCCAAAAGAAATACCACAGGATTTAATAAAAAATAATAAAGTTAAATTTTATTATAGACCACAATTTTTGCAAGGTGGGTTTTGCTTTGAATTATTGTTAGAAATGGAGAACAAAGAAATTGATGATTATATTGAAAAATATAAAGAACAAGTTAAAGAAATTATAGAAGTTGATGAAGCAAATTCTAATGATTTATACGATAAATATGGTATAGATTTACCAGTGATATTTGAGTATGAGGAAGGAAAAGAATATTTTGACAACAGTAAAATCTACTTATTTGATAGTAAACCATATAAACCAAATAATTGGAATCATGGCTATGTATACTATATGGCAAAAAATGAGAGATTAAAAAAATTATTACTTGTTACAGAAGTTTGGTAGAATCTATTGTAAAAAATTGACATATAGTGTAGAATATAGACAATATCTTTAATATTTTATGGGAGGAAAATATGGAAAGATGTATGCTATGTGGTAGAAAAATAAGTAACACGAGGTATAATTTTGGTATAGGTTGTTTAAAGAAAACATGTTTATCGATGCATATAGATGACATAAAAAATTTAAATGGAGAGGCAGAACTTAACCGAAAAATAATGTTTTTATGCAATAAAAAAAGATTACCGAAGGCACAAAGCAGTATGCTAACTAATAGATATTTAACATTAAAAATACTTAATGAAGTTCCATTAGAAGAGTATGACAATTATAAAAGTTTATTACAACAAGATATAGATAAAATAGAAAAGTCAACAAAAGTTGAAGAATTAGAAAGCTTTAAACAAATTTCTCTAAAACAAGCAAATGAGATAAGTAAACAATACAAAAAACATGAAAACTTTTTTGAGAAAATGATGAACGGAGACTATGATGTATTACAAAATCTTTCATTTGACATAGTTAGGTTTTCTTTTAGTAAATACTATAGCAATAAACCATATTTAAATGAAACAACTCAAAGATCACAATATTTTATTTGGAAAAGTTTAGCAATGTCGTTTAAGGCTATAGGATTTACATTTAGTGGAAAATGCTTAGAAAATTCGTTAAAAAGAAGCCCAAAGGATTTAGAAATAATATCTGGAAAAGTAATTAATGATATCAAAAAAGATGATAATTTTAAAAATAAAATGAATAACATTTTAAAAGAGCATGAAAATGAAGTAAAATTTAATGTTAAAGAAATTATAAGATTTGGTGATGGTGATTTACTACTAGCATTACATGATGCAACTTTAAATGTTATAGGAGAAAGACAAATTGATGATTCGTGGAACTTACAAATAGAGATAACAGATAGATATGATTTTACAGATTATAAAGAAATAAATGAGATTATTGGTGGTGATACAAGTCTTTTAGAAAGATTAGGAAATATTGCTAATAATATTGCAATGATAAGTACAAGTTGTAATGTTATAAGAGAATATAATATTAGTATAAAATTTAGTATAGATAAGTGGGAAGTGAAATAAAAATGCAAAAAAATGAGAATAATATAATAATTTATCAAGATGAAGATGGTATTACAAAAATTTCTGTAAGATTTTCAGATGAAGATTTATGGCTAACACAAAATCAAATTGCAGAAATTTACAAAACCACTAAACAAAATATAAGTTTGCATATAAATAATATATATGAAGATAAAGAATTAGATAAAAATTCAACTGTCAAGAAATACTTGAAAGTTCAAAATGAAGGAAATAGGCAGGTTAAAAGAAAAATTGATTATTATAACTTAGATATGATAATAGCTTTAGGGTATAGAGTGCAATCACAAGTTGCTACAAGATTTAGAGTATGGGCAACACAAAGGCTTCATGAATATATACAAAAAGGATTTACAATGGATGATGAAAGATTAAAACAAGGAGGTTCAAGATATTTTAGAGAACTATTACAAAGAATTAGGGATATTCGTTCATCAGAAAGAAATTTTTATCAACAAGTTACTGATATATATGCAACATCAATAGATTATGATCCACGTTCTGATTTAACAAAAAAATTCTTTGCAACAGTTCAAAACAAGCTACATTTTGCTGTTCACGAACATACTGCAGCTGAAATAATATATGAAAGAGTAGATAATGAAAAGCCATTTGTAGGTATGACTAATTTTAAAGGAGATTATGTAACAGTAGATGATGTTAAAATTGCAAAGAATTATCTTTCTGAACTTGAATTACAAAGATTAAATTTATTAGTATCACAATTCTTAGATTTTGCTGAATTTCAAGCATTAGAACAAAGAGCAATGACGATGGAAGATTGGGTAAAAGAATTGGACAACCAAATAATTCAAAATAAAAGAAAATTATTAGAAGGAAAGGGAAAAATATCTCATCATGAGGCAATAGAAAAAGCAGAAAAAGAATTTGAACTATATAGAGAAAGAGAAATGAAACAGCTAGAAAGTGATTTTGATAAAATGATTAAGCTATTAAATGATAATACTAAAAAATAGATGCAAATATTGAAAAGTGTGATTTATAATGTTTTTCCTTAATGGGAAACACATTTAACTGGTTAGTATTTCTAACCAGTTGGTTACAATCTGTAACCAACTGAAATAAAATAATGTATTGTTTATGCCATAAAGAATAGCACCGTTGGAAAAACCAACATTGCTAAAATACAGTATTGAAGAAATCGACTTGGCTACAATTTGTAGTCATCTGAAAAAAAGTTCTAAAATTTTGAGTAAATAACTTGAAATTTTAGAGCTATTTTTATATAATAGCAACAATAAGAAATTATAAAGAAAATATGTTATTGATACATTTTATAAGCAATGGAAAATTGGAGGTATATCATGCAAAAACAAAACAATGAAAAAAGAGTAGTAATCTATTGCAGAGAAAGTAGAGATGACTATGGAGAAAACTATGAAAGAATAGAAACACAAAGAGATTTGCTAGTTAAATATTGTAAAAGTCATGGATATACTAATATTGTTGATATTATAATGGATGATGACAAAAGTGGAACAGATTTTAGTAGGTTTCATGATATTAGAGAAAGAGCAAGAAAAAAAGAAATAGATGTAATTGTTTTCAAAAACTCTGCAAGGCTTGGAAGAAATCAAAGAGAAGCATTAGAGTTTGTGGAATATCTTGAAGAACAAGGTGTAGAAATAATATTTGAAGATGAACAATATAATGAGGAAATGTTTGGACTATATGCTTGGTTTAATGAAAGAAGAGCAAGGGATGACAGCAAAAATATTAGAAGAAATTTAAGGCACAAAATAGAAGAGGGAGATTTACTTGTAAAAGCAATTTATGGATATAACAAAGATGGAAAACATTTGACAATTAATGAAGAAACAGCTCCAGTTGTACAAGAAATATTTGAGTTATATTCTAAATGTTGGGGATATCAAAAAATAGCAACTTATCTAAACAAAAAAGGAATACCAACACCATCTCAAAGTAGAAATTTTACAAATGCAAAACAAACAGCAAATTGGAAAGCACAACATATTGTAAGAATATTAGATGACAGAAGATATACAGGAGATTATGTTGGAGGGCATACCGAGAAATTAAGTTTCAAATCTAAAAAAACTAGAGTAAAGCCAGAACAAGAATGGACTATAATTGAAAATCATCATGAGCCTATTATAGATAAAGAGTTATTTGAAAAGGTACAGAAAATTAGAAAGAAAAGAAAAAAAGAAAGTGATAAAATAAACAATGGATTTAAATTTGTAGATACAGATAATAACTTATATTCTGGACTTCTATATTGTGGAAGATGTGGAACTCCAATGTATAAAAGAAAAGGAAACACAGGTACAAGAAAAAGACCAGACAGTTATTTATGTAAAAAATATAGTAATGAAGGTGCAATAAAAGATATTAGACCAGATTATGGATGCAAACCACATAGAATGAGAATAGAATATTTAGATCAAATTGTAAATGCATATATAGATAATCTAGTAAGTAATCCAGAATTTAAAAATTTTGTTATGGACAATGTAAAAGCAATATCTACAAACAAAGTAACCTTAGAACAGGACTTAAACAAATCTAAACAAACATTAGAAAAATTAGAAAAGCAATTTAAACAAGTATATGAAGATAAGTTAAATGACTTGATTCCAGAATTTATATACAAAGATAAAAAGCAGGAGCTAGAGAAGAAAATAAAATATGAAAAAGAAAAATTGAAAGATGTTCAAAGCAAGTTTAATACATTAAATAAACTGGAAGATAAGGAAGATTTAATATTTAAAGCAACAGATGATATCAAGGCAAATGGATTAACCAAAGAAGAACTATCAAGGCTATTTGATAAAATAGTGGTTTTTGATAAACAAGAAATAACACCAGAAATAAAAGAAGAATATAACTTAAGTGATGAAATGTATAATGAACTTTATGAAAATGGAGGCTTAGCATTCCATTTAAAATTCATGTATCCACAAACATCTACATCCAGGTGGCTGTGATATTGGAGCAAGACCAATTGATTTACATTTAAAAGGTTTTGAAAAGCTAGGGATTAAAATTAGCAAAAATTATGGTAAAATTGAATGTGAAGCTGAAGAAATTTTGCCTACAGAAATAAATTTAGACTTTCCAAGTGTAGGAGCAACAGAAAATATAATGCTAGCATCTGTTTTAGCAAAAGGAACTACAAATATTTTAAATGCAGCAATGGAGCCAGAAATAGAAGACTTGCAAAACTTTTTAAATCAAATGGGTGCAAAAATTACAGGTGGAGGAAGTAACAAAATTACAATAAAAGGAGTAGAAAGCTTAAAAGATGTTGGCTATAATATAATGCCAGATAGGATAGAAGCGGGCACATTGCTTGTTGCTGCAGCAATTACAAGAGGAAATATAGTTTTAAAAAAAGCAAACCCTACTCATATAAAGCCTCTTCTTGAAAAATTACAAGAATCTGGCTGTAAAATTCAAATAAATAAAGATAATATTGAATTAAATACACCTAAAAAAATAAAAGCTGTAGATATAAAAACAATGCCTTATCCACGGCTTTCCAACAGATTTGCAATCTATTATTGCAACATATTTAACAACAGCCATTCGGTACATCTGTAATTACAGAAAATATATTCGAAAATAGATTTAAATATTTAAATGAACTTCAAAAAATGGGAGCTAAAGTAAAAATAGAAGGTAAAACAGCAATTATAAAAGGAACCAAAAAGCTATACGGTACAAAAGTTACTGCTACAGATTTAAGAGGTGGAGCAAGTATGGTTTTAGCAGGGTTATTTGCAAAAGGTACAACAAAAGTGGATAATATAGAATATATTTTAAGAGGATATGAGGGTTTAGATGAAAAGCTAAAAAGCTTAGGTGCAGAGATATATAAAATATAAAACTGTGGAACGCAGGTTATACTTGCGCTCCACAGTTTCATCTACCTGAATGTGTTTCCACACAGTTGAAGTAATCTATTAATTTAGATACCTGAGAAGCAAAATCAATTATATCTTTAGGAAGGAGATCGGAAGAGCACACGTCTGAACTCCAGTCACATTGA
>CAMVKF010000076.1 GCA_947168035.1 uncultured Clostridia bacterium
ATAAAGTTAGTATTTTCTCAGGAGCTGCAGTTCAAAGTTCAAATTGCAATATTACAAACATTAAGATTCATGGTGATAAGACATCTACTAATATAATGACAGGTTCAAATACATATAACCAAACTAAGTCTGATTATGACCCAACTATTAGTGGTACAAATACAAAAGCTTATGTTACTGTTATATTACCAGAACCTACAAAACAAACATTAATTGCAACTTTAGACTTAGATAATGCCAAACAAAATATTGATGTTTCTTCATTTTTAATTGATGTTTCAAATTGCTATGTATCACAAAATGCAATTTATTTATTAAACCAAAAATATAATTACGATTCTCACTCTTATTTAGATTTAAAAAACATTTTTGGTTTTAAAGGTATATTTGGTTTATTTGGTGATAATGATTTTAATAATGATGATTATGGTTACCATACTCAAATTTTCAAATTTTCTATTTCAAAAGATGGACAAATTTCTTATACAGCTAAAACTAAAGTAAAAGGTAAAACTATTAACCAATATTCTTTAGATGAAAAAAATAATCATTTAAGAGTTGCCTTATTTGATAATTCTGGTACTAGAGTAGAAATTTTTGATGAAAATTTAAAACAAATAGGAGTTTCAAATAATTTAGCTAAAGGTGAAACAATGTATGCTTCCCGTTTTATTGGAGATAAAGCATATTTAGTTACATATAAAACTGTAGACCCTTTATTTGTTATAGACTTAAGTGATGAGAGTTTTCCTAAAGTATTAGGTCAACTTAAAATTCCAGGTTATAGTACATATCTTCACCCATATGATGAAAATCATTTAATTGGTATTGGAATGCAAACAGAAGAAATTACAAATAGAAATTCTTTAGGAAAAGTAACTTCTACTACCGCTAGAATTACTGGAATGAAAATGGCTTTATTTGATGTATCTGACATAAATAACCCAAAACAAATTTCCGAAACAATTATTGGAGATAGTAGAACAACATCAGCTATATTAACTAATCCAAAAGCTTTGCTATTTTCAAAAGAAAAGCAATTAATAGCAATACCTGTAAATAATTATAGCGAGGATTTTAAAATTACATCTTCTGATTCATATTCTTCTACAATTGATTCTTACAAAAATTATAGTAAAAACTATATTTCAGAAGGGTATTTAGTATATAAATTAAATTTGGAAGATGGTTTTAATTTAAAAGGAACTATAACACATGAAAAAAGACAAACACAAAATAAATATTCATATTACTACAATACCTCAAAAATGTTAAGAGGTCTATATATAGGCAATAATTTGTATACTGTTTCAGAAACTGCAATAAAAGCAAATAATTTAGAAAATTTGGATTTACTTTACGAATTAAAAATAGATTAGTTTTTTAAAAAATTACAATAAAAATGAATTTTATATGAGGAAGGTAGCAATTTTTCGGGAAATATTTTTTTTATTTCCCTGCATGCCTTCCAAGAGAAAGGAAGATTAGTATGGAAGAAGAAAATAAATCTGTAATGAGAGTAGCATCATTAGTACTTGGAATTATTTCAATTGTAACTGCTGCTTTTTGGTATATAACTTTACCTACTGGAGTTTTAGCAATAATTTTTGGAGCAAAAACAATAAAAAAATATGGAAGTAAACTTGGAAAAGCAGGACTAATTACTGGAATAATAGGTTTATCATTGTTTTTGCTTATATATATTAGTATAATATTTATTATAATTTTGTCTAATTTGTAAGCAGTTAAAAAGGACACCTTCCAAAAACATAAACCACAATGTTTTTGGTAGGCGTCCTTTAAATCATATTTTTTCCAGATGTTACAACAATCATTTTTAATTTGTTTCCTTCAAAAATAATAATCTGTTATATTTTGAAATTTTATCTAGATAATTCTTTTTCTTCATCTAGAAATTCTTTTATTCTTATGTCTAAATTATGTTTCTTTATGTATTCATAAACTGATTTTGGAACATATTCACTCCAAGAAGTTCCTTTTTGAATACATTTTCTTACATCTGATGCACTTATTCCTTTTTTATCTAATGTAACCCTCCATAAAACTTCAACATCTAAATTTAATTCATCTCTAAGAGATTTTAATTTTTCTTCTCCCCATTCATCATATATTGTCATATAAAACTTTGCATCAAGTGGTACATAATTAAATATTTTGTTTGGAAAATTAATTGGAAATGGAACAATATCAAATTCCTCTTGTTTTACTCCCGCTTCAATCATAGCATTTCTAATGCATTCCATTCTTTCAAAATAAGTCAATGGATTAGAACTTTTCTTAGAACGATTGGATTAGCCGCTGTATATTTAGTTAAATCTACTTCAGGATTGCAAATTCCTATTATTAAGTGTTCACATCTTTCTTTACCAGCTAATAAATATTTAATATGGTCATTATGTAGTAATTGAAATCGACCATGTATAACACCTATTTTATCTTTCATTATTTTCATTCCCTTCTATATAAATTAATTTTATTATATAGAAAATATTTATATATGTAAAATAAAAAGATAACTATCAGTTATTACTCAAAGTTATTTCTGTGTTACTTCATTAAAGCATTTTTTTATAAGAATAATGAATTTGTTTAAATCTTCAAATTTATTATTATTTATATAAATTCCAAAATCTATTGGCATAATTTTAAAATCTGTATTTAAACTTATCAAATTATTATTTCTAATATCATCATCTACAAATTCTTTGGTAACCAAACCAATTGCACTACTATTTTTTACTATATTTATAATTGTACTATATGTAATATGTTTAATATTTTTGAATTCTTTATAATCGCACTTAATAGAATCAAAAAAATTTAAAGTAGTTTCTGATGTTTTTTTAGGCATACATATTATTTCTTGGGTTAAATCACTTACCTTAACTTTTTTATCTTTATATTTAGATTTTGGATTTGCAATTAATATATCATTCCAAGTTCCAAGTTTTATGAAATTTATATTATCATATATTAAATTCCTTTTTATTCTTTTAGAAAATATAATATCTAAGTCGCCATTTTGTAATTCTTTTAACATATCTTCATTTTCATGATTAAAAGTAACAATTTTAGATAATGGATTCTCCATATAAAATCTACTAATACATTTTCCAAATATTTTATTTAAAATTGTTGAATGTATTCCTAATTTAATTTCTCTGTTTTCAAAATACTTATTTTCAACATTTATAAGTAGATTTGTAGCATCTTTTATCGTATTATATAATTCTTCCCCTTGTTTTGTTAAGTTAATACCATAATTACTTCTTGTAAACAACTTTATTTTCAAGATGTTTTCTAAATTTTTTATATGTTTTGTAACTGCTGGTTGTGTTAAATATAATTTTTCACTTGCTCTTGTTATGTTTTTTTCATTAGCAACTGTTATAAAAATTTTATATAGTTCTAAATTTACCATTTTAAATTTCCCCTTATCTTTCAAATGCTATATAAGATTTAGTATTTTTTCTTGTGTATTATTTCTTCTGTTTCATCAATTGTTTCATCTATAATTTTAAGCAAAATTTTTTAAATTCATCATATGTCATACTTTTATTACATCTTCATATTGTATTTTTTATTACTTTTTGTAAACATCTTACTCTTCCCTTAATTATTTAAATTAATGTCTATAAAGCTATAAATATATTAGCAAATTACAAAGTATAAATCAAGTAAATTTCTTCAAAAAATCATTAAATAATAGGTACAAATAGCAACCTGCTAAATGTAAATTTTTATGAAAACATTGATATTATGTATATAATATGTTATAATATACATATAATATATTGTGCAGGAGGTGATAATATGGCTACAATAAATGTAAATGTGGATGAGAGAGTAAAAGAACAAGCAAAAGAAACACTTGAATATTTAGGAACCAATTTTACTAATGTTATAAATATGTTGTTAAGACAAATAATTTTAACAGAAAGTATTCCTTTTGAAATTAAAGTACCTAAATTTAATTCTGACACTATAAAAGCAATAGAAGATGCTGAAAAAGGAATAGGTTTAAGTAAAGGATATACTAATTTAGACGAAATGTGGAATGATTTAGAGAAAGAGGATTGATAAATTTGCTAACAGTAAAATATAGTAACTTATTTAAAAAAGACTATAAATTAATGAAAAAAAGAGGATTAAATTTAAAGCTATTGCAAGAAGTTGTTGATATGTTGGCAAATAGCAAAACCTTGCCCGATAAATATAACGACCATTTCTTAGTAGGCAAATATAAACGGATATAGAGAATGTCATATACAACCTGATTGGTTGTTGATTTATAAAATAGATAAAAATGAATTAATATTGACGGCTTTTAGAACTGGTTCACATTCAGATTTATTTTAATTACGGAAAACTTCTATTATCTGGGATTTTTTCAACTTTTATGGTCACCTACCCAAAACATAAACCGCAATGTTTTTGGTAGGTGTCCTTTAAAAAATAATCATTTATTTTGTATCAAATCTCCACATTTCTACATATAATAATTATTGGAAAGCGAGGATATTATGTGTGGAATTGTAGGATTTGTAAACTATAAAAAGGATTTACCTGAGAAAAAAAATATTTTAAATAATATGGTGAGTACTCTTTCTAAACGTGGTCCAGATGAAAATGGAATATATACTAATAATCACGTTGCTTTAGGGCATTCTAGACTTATTGTAATTGATGCAAATGGTGGAAAGCAACCAATGGTGCAAAAAACTTCTATTGGTGAATATGTAATTGTTTATAATGGGCAAATTTATAATACAAAAGAACTGAAAAAAACATTAGAGGAAAATGGATTTAATTTTTCAGGGTATTCTGATACAGAAATTTTGCTTAAAAGTTACATACATTATGGAAAAGATGTAGTAAATTATTTAAATGGAATTTTTAGTTTTGCAATTTGGAATACTAAAACTAAAGAGTTATTTATTGCAAGAGATCATTTTGGAGTTAAACCATTTTTTTACACTCAATTTGATGAAGGTTTAATTTTTGCCTCTGAGTTAAAAGCAATATTTGAATACCCTCATTTTGAAAAAATAGTTGATTCACAGGGAATTTCTGAATTATTTGGAATTGGGCCTGCACATACTCCAGGCTTTACTGTATATAAAGATGTTTTTGAATTAAAACCTGGTCATTTTGCTATTTTCAATAAAGATGGTCTCCATATTGAAGAATATTTTAAACTTACAAGTAAACCACATGAAGAAGATTTTGAAGAAACTTGCACACATCTTAAATATTTAGTGGAAGATTCTATAAAAAGACAGCTTGTTTCAGACTTACCAATTTGTACATTTTTATCTGGTGGTCTTGATTCAAGTATAATCACTAAATTTACAGCTGATTACCTGCGAGAAAACGATTTAGGCCAATTAGATACTTATAGTGTTGACTATGTAGATAATGATAAAAACTTTGTTAAATCGGATTTTCAGCCAAATTCAGATAATTACTATATAGATTTAATGACAAAATGGACTAAGACTTCTCCTCATAAAGTTTTACTAGATACACCTGAACTTGCTACTGCCTTAGAAGATGCAATGATTGCTAGAGATGTACCTGGTATGGCAGATGTTGACTCTTCTCTCTTATTATTTTGTAAAGAGGTAAAAAAAGAAAAAACTGTAAGTATTATGGGAGAATGTGCAGATGAAGTTTTTGGTGGCTACCCTTGGTTTTTCCGCGAGGATGCATTAAAATCCAATACTTTTCCTTGGTCTATTGCAATAGATGAAAGGCAAAAACTTTTACACCCAGAAATTTCAAATAAAATAAACTTAAAAGATTATATTGACTTTAGGTATAATGAATCTTTAGCAAATGTAGAAATTTTAGATAGTGATTCTTTTGAAACAGCAGAAAAAAGAAAGATTTCATATTTAACAATTAATTGGTTTATGCAAACTCTTTTAGATAGAGGTGACCGTATGACCATGGCAAATGGGTTTGAAATTCGTGTTCCATTTTGTGATTACAGATTAGTTCAATATATGTATAATGTACCTTGGGAAATGAAGGCTTATAACGGTCGAGAAAAAGGCTTATTAAGGCATATAATGAAAGATTATTTACCAGAAGAAGTTGTAAATAGAAAAAAATCTCCTTACCCTAAAACTCATAACCCAACTTATTTAAATAAAGTAAAAGATATGTTAATTAATATTATGAAAAATACTGACAGCCCAATAAATTATTTGCTAAATAGAGATTATATTTTAGATATTATTAATACAGATGGCTCAGCTTTTACAAGACCTTGGTTTGGCCAATTAATGACAGGTCCTCAACTTATGGCATACCTTTGCCAAGTAAATATGTGGCTTGAAAAATATAACCCTAAAATAGAAATATAAAAATAACTAAGCTGGCTGCTTAGTTATTTTATCTATATATAGGAATTATTATGTTAAGCTGATTAATTATTTGCCCATCTTAGCATTTTTATATTTTTGTATTTTTCTAAAACTTCATTATATTTTTCATATTCATCTTCCCAAAGGGCATTAGGGACTTTATCAAAAGCCTCAAAAATTTCTTCTGCTTGTTTTAAATATATTAATTGTTCTTGTATACTTAGTTTCTCGTATTCTTTTGAAAATGCATATAATTTATCTAACATTTGGTTAGCACCAATGAAGCTCCAAAAGTCTTTTACATTCATTCCAAATAATTTAATTTGTAGTACTGCATAACCTACTAATGCAAATATTACAAGTAATAATATATAAATTAAAATTGCGATACCTTTCATTTTTATCACCTCTTTAATGTTCATTCGTACAATTTAATTATACCACATTTGTAATATTTTTGCAACATTTTTGTAATATTTTTGTAATATTTCTTTTGCTTTTGATGTTTTTAATTCTATTTTTTCTCAAAACATTGAAATATTAATACTTTTCAAAGCTTCTCGGCTCATTTCGTAATTATAAGAAATTCTACATCGATTTTTCGGCACCCTT
>CAMVKF010000077.1 GCA_947168035.1 uncultured Clostridia bacterium
ATTATATCTATCCCTTTTGGTATTCTGTATACTGCTAAAGTATAAAAACTTCCAAATAGTGTTCCCATTATAAATATTATTATATATAAAACTATGTTCATTTTTTCTTTCTCTTTTACTTTATCATTTTTTATAAAAAGCATATGCATATAGCATGCATATGCTTTTTAATTTAAATAATCAATTTTTATTATTCGTTAAGTGCTGCTGCTGTTCCAAGACTAGCAGGTTCTGTAATATCATATGCAATGCTACAAGTTTGTTTTTTACCATTTGCTTCATTTTCAAGAGTTATTGCATATATAACTTTACCTTCATATGCTGGAGTATATACTGTAGTCAAAACATTTGCAATATTAACATTTTCTTTTGTTTCAATTACACCTTTATCTATAGCAGAATCTTCATATTTAAGATAAATTATATTTTCAGTTGTATCGTAAGATACACTCCATTTTGAATTTCCATAAACATCAGCATATGCTACTGAAGCTAGGTGTTTTTCATCATCTTCAGGTTTGTAATCACCATCAGCAACTGTTTTAGCCATTATTTCTGTTCTAACAGCCATATAAGCAAGTTTTGCTTGCTCTTCTGCACCTCTATATGCATTTTCTGTACTTGTTTTTTTAGCATTAGTTAATATTCCATTATCTCCTGTTAGCATTGCTATTGATACAGCAGCTAATATTAATAGAACTATTATTGTAACTACTAATGCAATTAAAGTTATACCTTTGTTATTTTTCATTATTCTTTTATCCTTTCTTAATTGTACATACTATAAAAGAAAATTTCTTTTATAGTATGTACTGTTTATTTTTTCCAAACATATAAATTTTTTATAATTAATTAACGTTATTAATTCCTGCAGTTCCACCAGCTGTAGCATTATATGTCCAATTTTCTAGCCAAGCGCCAGAAGCAGTCCAAGTATTAGCATTTACATCAACACCAGACTCATTATCTGTTGTATAATCTATTATAGCATCTTGTTTATTTAATACTATTGTATATGCTACTTTTCCTTCATATTTTGGTTTACCAGTTTCAATAGCTCCTTGATCTATTGCTGAATCAGAGTATGTTATGTATATATATGCTTTATCATTAGTTGTATCACTATCACTATCATTAGTATCTGGATCAACTATTCCTTTATAGTAAACTTTCCATTTACTATTATTCAAATCTGCTCTAACAATTTTAGCTAAGTTTTGTACATTTGTAGCACCTGTTGTTTCTTTTCTTGCATCATATGTTCCATCTTTAACAACTTGAGCCATTATTTCTGTTTTAACAGCCATAAAAGCTAATTTTACTTGTTCTTCTGCACCATAATATGCATTTTCTGTACTTGTTTTTGAAGCATTAGTTAATATTCCATTATCTCCTGTTAGCATTGCTATAGAAACAGCAGCTAGAATTAATAGAACTATTATTGTTACTACTAATGCAATTAGTGTTATACCTTTATTATTTTTCATTCGTTTTCCCCCCTTTCATTTGAAAAATTTTTTTTATTTTAGAGCTTATACTAGTTTTAAACTAATATAACGTTAAAAACTAAATTATTTTCCACTTTGACTTTTGTATACACTTGGGTTTGATGTTGTTGTATCCTTTTTTTCTTCTTGTGTATTGTTATTATTTTCCCCTTCATTTCCAGATGTTCTTTCTACTGGTTCCCCTGATGCTTCTGCGCTATATTCTGCAAAAGGATTTGTTTTCCCAGGTACATAGTCTTTTGTGGTTTGGTAACCTGCTAAATCTCCTTTTGTAACCTCATATGTAAATATTATTCTATCTTCATCTTTTTTTTGGTCAACAGTATCTTCAAGCAAATCTTGTACTTGTTCTGTTGCAACATATGTTGTAATTTCTGGTATTTGCTTTTTACCTGGTATATATTTATATAACACTATTGCAAAAACAAGCATTGTAGCTAAACACACAAGTAACATTATTATTATTTCTTTAATGATTTTAGTCATTTTTGCCTCCTTGTTGTTGGTCGTCTAAAATGTCGACCACTATTTTTTTAATTATTTGTATTTACCACTTGGTCTATTGATGTTAAATTTGATTTATTGGGGTCTGAAATGCCGTAATTTTGAGCTGCGTTTGTTGTGTTTTCTGTAGTATTTGTAGTAGTTGCTTTTTTTGTATTTGAGTTAGTATTTCCATTTGTGTTAGCATTTGCATTATTTTCTCCATTAGTTGTTTCGGCTTCTGTAGCTGATGAACTCTCCATATTTCCTACTGAAAGTGGTATATCTTTACAAGTAAAAGTTGCTATTACTTCTGAACCTGAACTTGCTGTCATTTTAAAATCATCTATTTTAAATCCTAATTTTGAGTCATTTTCTATGTCATATATAAAATCTGTTGCTCCTACATATGTTCCACCTACCGAAAAGTTTAAATTATATAAATTAGAACTTGTCCCACCTGCTGTTACATCAATTTTTATTATAACATTTTCTTCTTTTGCATAATTTCCAAGTTTTGTCCATAAATAGTCAATGTCATATGCTTCTAATCCTGTTGCATAATTTGAACTATTTAAGTTTGAAAGTGCTGCTTGGTTTTCATATTCTGTTTTATTGTCTATTAAGGTGTTTACAGTTTGCATTAAGGTCGATACAGCTCCTTGGTATGTAACTGTAATTGCATTTGAAAGTTCTGAAATTTTACTTTCAATTTCGCTATTTTTTTCGTCAATTCCTTTTACTCCTCTTACACTAATTTTATTCATTCCATTTACCATATAAGAGGCTGTTAGAATTAACATTAAGACAACTAACACACTTATTAATATTTTTCTCATGGTAAGTCTCCTTCTATTGTAACTTTAACAGTATCTCCACTTTTTTGTCCATATGAAGATATTATTTCTTTTAAATATCCCTCTACTTTTAGTTTTGCTATAAAATATCCTAATGGGTCATAATCTTTTGCCTGTGCAACAATTTTTATTTTTCTACCAGTTGTATTTTCTATCGAAACAAGTTGTGCTTCTTCTGGAATTACATACATTATTTGGTTTAACAAATTTGGTATAGAGTTCCTCATTGAAGCAATATTACTTATTTTATCATTTATTGCTTTTAATTCTTCTGTTAAAGATATATATTTTGTGTTTTTTGCATTTAGTAAATTATTGTCTGTATTGACCTTCGAAATCTCTGATTGTTGCTTTGAAATTAGGCTTGTTATTTCATTTTGCTTTTTATCCATTTGATTGTATAGCGTTTTTGAAAAAATTGTAAATATTATATTTATTAAAAGAATTGCAACAAAAGCTCGTACAAGAAAAGACTCGGTTTTGTCTAATTTTCCTTTAAATGAAATATTAATTTGTTTCTTTTCTTTAACTGTAGAAGATTTTTTTCCTTTTGGTAATTCTATTTTTATTAAATTTCTTATTTGGTCTTGTAAGTTTGCTTTTTTAAAGTTTAATAATTGTATTCCTTCACCTAATCCTTGCATTGCTAAAGAAATTGCACTATTTACTTCTACATAATCTTTTATATTTATTCCTGTAACTGTTTCTTCAACAATATTTGGTCTTAAAATTTTGCATTCAGTATTTGGCAAAAGTTCTTGGAAATATAAATCTACATTGTTTACTACTGCTAAACTTCCGTGTTAAATAAATATTTGTAATTTTCAATGGTGATTCATCTACTATTTTTTGTACATGTTGCGCAATTTTATAAAGTGTAGGTAATATATTTGCCAAATGAGTTTGTTCTCTTGTACTTTCAATTAAGTCTGATGTGTATATTGTTGTACCTTTGCAAATTTCATATGCTTTAGATAGAGAGTTTTCCATTTTATTTATTTTTCCTAGTACTTCTCCTGCTCCACTATCTATTGTATCAACATTATAAACTTGCATATCATAAATTGTTGTAATTGTTGTTTTTTCTTCCATATTAACAATTAAGGCATTTTCTTTTTTGTCTAGTTTTGCAATTGAAGCAATTGCAGTTCCCATTGGCATTATTTTTGTTAAATTATTTTTTTCAAGGAATTGTTTTTGCTTGTTCAATTCTATTTTGTTTACTACTATATCCATTGCCTTGATTTTTTCTTTGTTTTCCGCATTAGGTACTAATGCAAATCTTGTTTCAAATGCTTTTTGATTATATTTATTTTCATCACAGTATGCATCAAATTCCGTTTGTACTGTTTTTTGTATATCATTTTTAGATAATAATGCAAAAATGTCGAAATATAAGTATTTTTCATTTAAAAGATTAACAGATATAGGGGTATTAAAACTATAAGTTTCTTCTATAACTTTTTTCAAACTGTCATTTATATTATCTGTAAAATTTATTCCAAATGATTCAACCTTAAAAGTGTTCTTATCTCTAGAAACTTTTGCATATTTAATTAAATTGTTTTCTATATATATTCCTAAACAGTTTTGCATTTACTTTCTCCTCATTTTTTCTATTGTTTTTATCATTTTCATTTTAAATGTTTTTCTTATTAAAATCAATATATTTAACAAAAATGTAAAACAATTGTAATATTTTTGTAATATTATATTTGTACCCATTTAAATTCCAATATAAAAAAAGACAATGGCTTAACCATCATCCTTTAATCATTTTCTTCTTCTTCAAAATATTCATTTATTTTTTCTATTATTTCTTGTTTTACTTGTTCTATAGTTTTTCCTGTTATTTGTGCTCCGGCAAGAGTAATATGACCTCCTCCACCCATTTTTTCTAATATTAATTGTACATTTATGTCTCCTATTGAACGTCCACTTATTGTAATTTTTTCGCCATCATTTCCTAAAACAAATGATGTTGTTATATTACCAATTGTAAGTAATTCATCAGCTGATTTTGCACATATTAGGTTTGCATCTTTATCTTCTTTTTTATAAACTGCAACTCCTATAGTATCTTTAATAACTTCTGTTGTTTTTATTATTTCTGTAACTTTATTATATGTTTCCAAATCACTTTGGAACCATTTTTTTACTTTTATTATATCGATTCCATATTTTCTTAAATATGCTGCTGCCTCAAATGTACGCACTCCTGTTTTAAAGGTGAAATTTTTTGTATCCATCATTATTCCCGCATATAGGGCTTCTGCTTCTAGAGTAGTTAGTTCAACTGGTTTGTTTGTATATTGTAGTATTTCAGTAACTAGCTCAGCGGCTGATGATGCATATACTTCGTGAAATGTTAATATACTATTTTTTATAAAATCCGTACTTCTTCTATGGTGATCAATTATTGCTATTTTATTTGTTTTTTCTAGTAGTTCTGGAACCTCAACATATGATGATTTATGCGTATCTACTATTATTAGCAATGTTTTGTCATTTATTTTTTCTTCTGCTATTTCTTTATTTATAATGTTCTCTTTAAATTCTTCTACTTCATCTAGACTTTGTTTTATATTTTGAAGTGCTAAAGAATCTGTATTTGCTACAATATAACTTTCTTTTCCTAAACTTTTGGCTAAACGATACATACCTATTGCTGAACCTATTGCATCAATATCTGGATTTGTATGTCCCATAATTAATACTTTTTCATTTTCTTTAATTAATTCTTCTAAAGCATGAGAAACAATTCTTGCTTTTACTTTTGTTCTCTTTTCTACTTCTTCTGCTCTTCCTCCAAAAAATGTGTATTTTCCATCTTCTCGAACAGTAGCTTGATCTCCACCCCTACCTAGGACTATATCTATTGTATTTAATGCTGATTGATATTTTTCTTTATCTGTTTTGCCATCATTTGATATTGCAATACTTAGTGTAAATCTTGCCTTTTCGTTAGATTCCAAATCTTTTATTGTATCTAGTATGCTAAATTTATCTTCTTTTATTTTTTCTAAATATTTTTGCTCAAATAAATATACAAATCTATCTTTTTCAGATTTTATTATTATTCCATCTGCTTTATTTGCCCATTCATAAATTGATTTTTCAATCTCAGCTAATACTTGAGGTCTTGAATCAAAGTCTATTAATTGCATTGCTTCTTCATAATTATCTATCATTATTATTCCAACGCAAGATTTAGAATCATTGTATTCTTTTTTTAGTTTGATATTTTCAGTTTCATCTAGGAAATATAAAATCATCATATATTTTTCATTTTTCTTTTTTTCTTTATTTCCAGATTTTATAAATTCCCCAAGAACTTTATAACTCTTGTTTTCTACTTTTAAATCTTGTACTAATGATTTATCTTTTTGGTCTTCTTTAGTTGATATCTCTGTATTTATTTTTTCTAATAATTCAGTTAAATAATTATTTATATCTATATTTGCAAATTCCGAAACAAATTTTGTACTTCTCCAAACTATATTACCATCTGTTTCTACTATTAGTAATGGAATTGGAGAATATATTAAACTGTTTTTCGCAGCTTGATTAACATTTAATGTTAAATCTTGTAGGTGTTGAGATATTTCACTTTTACGTTTGTTGTTTGCAAAATATGTATACCCCATAATAGCTATAAAAATAACAATTGCATAAATAATGAACTTAGGGTTATATATACAAATTATTACTAGCAAAATAAATATTATTATTAAGTAAATTTTTGTTCTTGATACTAAACTGTCAAATATTTTTCTATTACTACTTTGCAATTAAATTTCTCCTTTAATTTAAATATGGCTATAATTATACACTATATTGTTTCTTTTGTCAATTTGCATTTAATCCCATTTGGGACCAGTTC
>CAMVKF010000078.1 GCA_947168035.1 uncultured Clostridia bacterium
TACTCCAATCACATTCGAAACTTTTCAAATTATTAATTTTTCAATGTTTCGAGAGCATATTTGAGCTTAAACCATTATCTAGTAACATTCTATCTATTGCCTCTATGGAGTTTTCTTTTGTTCCAAAAGCTGTTAATCTAAAATAATGCTCTCCACATGAACCAAACCCAATACCAGGTGTCCCAACAACATTAGCCTTTTCAAGTAATAAATCAAAAAAATCCCAAGATTTCATATTGTTTGGAGTTTTAAGCCAAATATATGGAGAGTTTACTCCTCCGAAAACTGTAAATCCTGCCTTAGTTAATCCATCTTTTATTATCTTTGCATTTTCTAAATAATAATTTATATTATTTTTAACTTGTTCTTTTCCTTCTTCTGAATATATTGCTTCTGCAGCTTTTTGAATAATATATGAAACTCCATTAAATTTTGTAGTAGTTCTCCTATTCCATAATTTGTTTAATGAAACTTTTTCACCCTGCTTTGTATATCCAAAAACATTTTTAGGAACTACAATATATGCACATCTTAAGCCTGTGAAACCTGCTGTTTTAGAAAAACTTCTAAATTCAATTGCAACATCTTTTGCACCTTCAATTTCGTATATACTATGGGGTATATTTTCTTCTGTTATAAATGCCTCATATGCTGCATCATAAAGAATAATTGCTTTATTTTCTTTTGCATAGTCTACAAATTTTTTTAATTCTTCTTTTGGAATCCCAACACCTGTTGGATTGTTAGGAAAACATAAATAAATAATATCCACTCGTTCTTTTGGAAGTACAGGAACAAAATTATTTTCCTCTAAAACTGGTAAATATACAATATTTTCTTTTCTGCCAGCCATAATGTTTGTATCGACATATACTGGATAAACTGGATCAGTTATGGCTATTTTGTTATCATTTCCTATTATATCTACAATATTTCCACAATCACATTTTGCTCCATCAGATACAAATATTTCATCTGCTTCAATATCCAAATTCTTATAATCATTTTTCACTATTGTATTTCTTAAAAATTCATATCCTTGTTCTGGACCATAGCCTCTAAATCCTTCACTAGTTCCCATCTCATTTACTGCTTTATGCATTGCTTCTATAACTTTCTGCACTATAGGTCTTGTTACATCTCCAATCCCTAACTTTATAATTTTTCTATCTGGATTTTCTTGTTGATATTTTGCAACTTTTTTAGCTATAGTAGAAAATAAATAGCTATCTTCTAATTTTAAAAAATTTTCATTAATATTCATCTTTAAAATCATTCCTTCCTATAAGTAAGTTTTTAACACAGCCAAAATTGTAATTATTTTTCAACCTTAACCTTACCATCCTCGAAAAAGCCTTTAAACACTGTACATGCAGGTCCTGTCATATATATATGATTATCATTTTTATTCCATTCTATTTGTAAATCTCCACCTAGCAATTCTACTGTAATATTTCTTTCAGTATAATTATTTAAAACTGCTGCAACAGCTGATGCACATGCACCTGTTCCACATGCCAATGTTTCTCCTGCACCTCTTTCCCAAACTCTCATTTTTATCTTATTTTTATTTATTATATTAATAAATTCGACATTTGTTCTTTTTGGGAATACTTTATTTACTTCAGCTATTTTGCCATATTTTTCTATATCAAATTTATTAATATCCTCATCTATAAAAGTAATAGCATGTGGATTTCCCATAGAAATACAAGTAAATTTAAAATTTCTGTCTGATAAACTTAAATTTAAATTCTTTACTGGATTTTCTTCTGATAATACAGGAATTTTTTCAGGTTCTAAAATTGGCTCACCCATATCCACTTTAACTTCCTCAACCTTTTCATTTTTAGTTATTAATTCTAACTTTTTTATTCCTGCTAATGTTTCAATATTTAAATTTTTTTTGTTTGTAAAACCATTATCATACACAAATTTTCCAACACATCTTATACCGTTTCCACACATTTCAGCCTCTGTTCCGTCACTATTAAACATCTGCATTCTAAAATCTGCAACATCACTTTTACAAATCAAAATTAATCCATCAGAACCAATTCCAAAATGTCTATCACTCACTTTTTTTGCTAATTCGTTTCTATTTTTTATAGTTTGATTTATTGCATCCATATACACATAATCATTTCCCAAACCATGCATTTTAATAAATTCTAGCATTTTTAAACTTCTCCTTTTCACCTTTAAATTTATAATTATTTCAAAATATATTTTATAAAATTACTAAATAATGGTGCAGGTCTATCTGGTCTAGATTTAAATTCTGGATGAAATTGTCCTGCTATAAAAAACTTATTTTTTGATATTTCTACAATCTCAACAAGACTTCCATCAGGAGAAGTTCCAGAACAAATCAAACCATTTTTTTCTAATAATTCCTTATAATCATTATTAAATTCGTATCTATGTCTATGTCTTTCATAAATTAACTCTTTACCATAAATTTTATATGCTAAGGTGTTTTTCTTTATTTTGCAAGGATATGCTCCAAGTCTCATAGTGCCACCTTTTTTAGTTATGTTTTTTTGAGTTTCCATTATATGTATAACTTTATTTTTTGATTCTTTATTAAATTCTTCTGAATTTGCATCTTTTAATCCTAAAACATTTCTTGTAAATTCTACAACAGCCATTTGCATTCCAAGACAAATACCTAAAAATGGAATATCATTTTCTCTAACATATTTTATTGCTGCTATTTTTCCTTCATATCCCCTATTTCCAAATCCTCCTGGTACTATTATTCCATTGTATTTTTTCAAAATATTTTTAGCATTAGCATTTGTGATTTTTTCACAATCCACTAGTTCAATATTAACTTTTGTATTATTTTCAAACCCTCCATGCTTTATACTTTCTATAACAGACAAATATGAATCTTCCAAATCTACATATTTTCCAACAATAGCAATATTAACATTTTTATCTTTTAGATTTTTAATTCTATTTATCATTTTTTGCCAATTTTCATTATTAGGAGTTTTATTTTTTAAATTTAATTTTTTACAAACAGCATCAGCCAATCCTTCATTTTCAAGCATAAGTGGTACTTCATATAAATCACCAACAGTTTTATTTTCTATTACACGTTCTTTTCTTACATTACAAAATAAAGCTATCTTATCTTTCATTCCATCAGGAATTTCTGCATCAGAACGACAAACAAGAATATCTGGTTTTATTCCTAGGCTTTGTAATTCCTTAACTGAATGCTGTGTAGGCTTTGATTTTAGTTCATTTGAACCTGTAATAAATGGCAATAATGTAACATGAATGTATATAACATTTTCCTCACTTTGCTCTAACCCCACTTGTCTTATTGCTTCTAAAAATGGCAAGCTTTCTATATCTCCAACTGTTCCACCAATTTCAGTAATTACTATATCTACATCTGTTTTATCATAATTGTATACCTTTTCTTTAATTTGATTTGTAACATGTGGTATTACTTGAACTGTCTTTCCAAGATAGTCTCCTCTTCTTTCTTTTTCAATTACTTCTGAATAAATTTTTCCTGTTGTAATACTCGAATTACCAGTTAAACTTTCATCAATAAATCTTTCATAATGTCCTAAATCCAAGTCTGTTTCTGCTCCATCATCTGTTACAAACACTTCTCCATGTTCATGAGGATTCATAGTACCTGGATCTACATTTATATATGGGTCAAATTTTTGTGCAGTTACTTTATAACCCCTATTTTTTAATAATCTTCCAAGTGATGCAGCTGTTATACCCTTTCCAAGTCCTGATACAACTCCTCCTGTAATAAAAATATATTTTGTATGCATATATACTCCACCTTTCTTTATCCCTATATTAAAGCATTAAAAAAATAAAAAAAGAGTTAAACCAAAAGACCTCTTAAGGGGTTTTTTTTAACTCTATTTTAATTTTATACCATATTCTTTTAAAAAAAGCAATATTTTTTTTGTAAATTTTTGTTACTATTTTGTTAAAGGTTAATGTTTTTTATTTAGTATATCTTCTAGTGTGTGCCATGCTAAAAGTACACATTTTACTCTTGCAGGCATATTAGCTATATCTTTGAAGGCTATTGCATCTTCTAACTTTTCTAATTCTTCTTCACTTTTTGTTTCTCTTTTTATCATATCAATAAAAATTTTAACTATTTCTTTTGCTTCTTCTAGTGTTTTTCCTTTTAAAGTATCTATCATAATTGATGTTGAAGCTTGCGAAATTGCACACCCATGACCTGAAAATGCTAAGTCTTCTATAATATTTCCATTCATTTTAACTTCTAATGTAATTTCATCTCCACAGTTTGGGTTATGCCCGGATCTCACAAAAATCTGCATTTTCAATTTTCTTTTTATTATATGAATTCATACTATGTTCCATAATTAGTTCATTATAAATGTTATCTATATTTTCCATAAGCTTCCCTTTCTCTTTTTTAAAAAATTTGACAATCAATCAAATATATGTTAATATAATATTATAAAAAGATAAGAGCATAAGCCCTTATCTATGTGATGGGTGAGATTTGTCCTGTGAAGGGTAAATCTCTATTTTTCTATCTTTAGAACTATACTTTAAGCTATACTTATGCTTTGAGCATATATGTACTAACAATGCTAGTCCTAAAAAGAAAGCTAAGATTATTACTAATGTTTTAATAAAATCCATAGCTACCAACCTCCTTCTTTCGTATTTACATTTAGCTTTAAATAAGCATAAATGCATAGACTACTAAGTGCTTAGAACTTGGCAGTCTATGCACTTATGCTTGAAGGAGATTTGCGTCCCATTGGTTGAAATTATATCATAAATTAAACTTCCAGTCAACAAATACACAAACTTTTTTTCGTATTTTTCACATCTTTTTCAGATACCTTTCAAACATTTTGTATGCTTTTTTTAAAGATATTACTAACTTGTCCACATCTTCTTTTGTATTATAAAAATAAAATGATGCTCTACAGGTTGAATCTAAATTCATATATCTTAAAAGTGGCTGTGCACAGTGGTTACCTGACCTTATGCAAACTCCTTCTGCATCTAAAATACTTGCAACATCATGTGGATGTACTCCTTTAATATTAAAAGAAATAACTGATGAATGTTTTTGTAAATTTTTAGTTAAATATAAATCTAAAAATTCTAATTTTTTAAGTTCGGAAATAGCATATGTTACAACTTCTTTTTCAATTTTTTCTATTTTTTCATATCCTATTTTTTCTATATAATCAATTGCTGTAGCTAGACCTATTACTCCTTCTACATTTTGGGTTCCTGCCTCAAATTTGTTTGGAAGTGTAGCAAATGTTGTTTCTTGCTCATATACATATTCTATCATATCTCCACCCATTAAAAATGGAGTCATTTTATTTAGTAATTCTTTTTTTCCATAAAGCACTCCTATTCCAAGTGGTGCAAGCATTTTGTGCCCAGAAAAAACTAAAAAATCACAATCTAAAGCTTGTACATCTATTTTCATATGTGGAATACTTTGAGAGGCATCTACTATTACAATAGCACCTTTTTTGTGTGCATATTTAATTATTTTTTGGATATTATTTATTGTTCCTAAAACATTTGAAACATGTGTAATTCCTACAATTTTGGTATTATCTGTAATCTTACTTTCTATTTCTTCATCTGGTATTTCAAATTCATCATTTATATACATATATTCTAATTTAGCTTCTTTTGCTTTTGCAACCTTTTGCCAAGGAACTAAATTTGAATGATGTTCCATTATTGAAAGCACTATTTTTTCATCTTTTTTTACATTTTCCATACCATATGAATATGCAATTAAATTTAAGCTTTCAGTAGCATTTTTAGTAAATATTACTTGTTTTTCAGATTGACTATTTATAAATTTTGCAATTTTTTTTCTTGAAGCTTCATATTTTTCGGTGGCTTCTATACTCAATGAATAAGCCCCTCTATGTGGGTTTGCATTATAATTTTCATAAAACTCTTTTATACCTTCTATTACTTGGTTTGGTTTTTGAGTTGTTGCTCCACTATCTAGGTAAGCTATATTTTTATCTTTCAAAAGTGGAAAATCATTTTTAATATTTTCTAAATTCATATTTAATCCTTTCTGTCGGTTACAACTCTAACCTTTTGTCAATTTCCTCCAAAATTTGTAACTTTAATTCCTCATTTTCTATTTTTTCTAAAACACAATTAAATTTTGCTTTTACTATTAATTTTGTACTTTCAAGTAAACTTAAACCTCTACTCATTAAGTAAAATAGCTTTTGTTTTTCTATTTTTCCTGTTGCTGTGCTATGGTTTCCTTCTATATCTTCTTCTGTACACAGAAGCATTGGTAGTGCTTTTGACTTTGCTTTTTCTGATAAGAGCATACAAAATTCATTTTCATTTCCAACTGCTTTTTTTGAACCTTTTTTAAAATCTATTGTTCCCTTAAAATTCTTTTTTGCATTCTCTTTTAATGCTCCTTGTACTTCTATATTTGTGTTAGTATTTTTCCCATATAATTCGGAAATATAGTTTATATCAAAAATTTGATTTTTTGTTCCTAAATATATAGTATTTATATTGGCTATCGCATTTTCACCTTTTACATTAGAATACCAATTTGTGAT
>CAMVKF010000079.1 GCA_947168035.1 uncultured Clostridia bacterium
GACTAAGTGAAAGGGTGCCGAAAAATCGATGTAGAATTTCTTATAATTACGTAATAGAGCCGAGAAACTTTGAAAAGTATTAATACTTCAATGTTTCGAGAATAAAAGTGTATTAAAGCCATTATCTAGTAACGCTTAATCTGTTCTCAAAGCCTCAATAGGATTCAACTTAGAAGCCTTATATGCAGGAAATATTCCAAATGCTATACCAATTAAAGCACTAGATAAAAATGCTACAATTACTACTGTTGATGTTGCTGAAAAACTAAATCCAAAAGTCTGCAAAATTTTACCTATTCCTAAACCTAAACCTACTCCTATTGTTCCACCTAATATACATAGAATTAAGGATTCCACTAAAAATTGAACTAATATATCAATTCTTTTTGCTCCCAATGCTTTCCTTATTCCTATTTCTTTGGTTCTTTCTGTAACTGAAACGAGCATTACATTCATTACTCCAATACCACCTACTATTAAAGAAATACTTGCAATTCCCCCTAATAGTAATGAAAGTGTATCTGAAATGCTACTCATTGTATCTAACATATTATTTTGAGAAGAAACACTAAAATAGTCCGTAGATATTGATAAAGACTTTGAAATATAATTTTCAATAAGTGTAGTCGTTTGGTCTATATAATTTTCATTAGCAACTTTTACATATAAGTTACTTATACTTGTATCTCCCTTTAAATATTTAGCAGTTGTAAAAGGTATAATAAGTTGGGTATCAATATTATTTCCCATTGAACTACCAGCTCTAGTTAAAACTCCTACTACTGTATAATTATCTCCTTCGATTTTTAAACTTTGACCAATTATGTCTTTTGTTTTAGTATTTTCAAATAAAGTTTCTGCTAAATCAGAACCTATTAAGCAAATTTTGTTATAATTATTTAGATCAACAACTGATAACAACCTTCCATCACTTATAGTTAGGTTCATTATTTTCATATATTGTGGAGTAGTAGCTATTATGCTGGCTCTTTTAGATGTGGTTGTTCCTTTACTTACAGTTCCACTTATTTTTTTATATGGCGCGACTGATTCTACATTAGTTAATTTTAAGATTTCATCCATTTGACTATATTCTAGTGTTTCATCACTATTTGAATTAATAGTAACTGTTAGAGTTCCTGTTCCAAGTGATTTAACTTTATTTGTTACATTGTTGGTTGCTCCACTTCCAATTCCCACAAGTAATATAACAGATATTATTCCTATTATCAGCCCTAGCATTGTCAGGCTAGACCTTAATTTATTACTTATTATATTTTTGATAGAAACTTTTATAATGCTTTTTATCTTCTCCATAAAACTTTAAATCACCTCTCCCTCATATAGTTTTCCATCTGCAATTTTTACAATTCTTTTAGCTTGTTTTGCAACATTTATATCATGTGTAATTAATATTATTGTTTGACCTTCCTCATTTAGTTTTTGTAATAATTGCATTACTTCTCTACTTGTTTTTGAATCTAAAGCTCCGAGTAGGCTCATCTGCAAGTATAATTTCTGGGTTTCCGAGCCAAAGCTCTTGCAATTGCTACTCTTTGTTGTTGACCTCCTGATAATTGTGAAGGTAGGTGTTTTTCTCTTCCTTTTAATCCTACTTTTTCTAAATATTCAGAAGCAATTTTAATTGAATTATTATGTTTTTCACCTCTATACATTAAGGGAACTTGCACATTTTCTATGGCATTCATTTTTGTTAATAAATTAAAATTTTGAAAAACAAATCCAATTTTCTTATTTCTTATTTCTGATAATTTATTATCACTTAAATTTTTGATATTAATATTATCTAATATATAATCTCCAGAATCTGCTACATCTAGTAACCCTAAAATGTTCATTAATGTTGATTTTCCTGAACCTGATGGGCCAATTATAGATACAAATTCATTTTTTTCTACACTAAAATTTACATTGTCTAGGGCTTTTATTGTTTCTCCTCCTAATGTAAAAGATTTGCAAATATTTTTTAATTCAATCATCATTTTCCTCCCAATTAAATAATGGTTATAGTTAACAAATTTTCACTGAACAATTAGTTACAGGTTAATTGTTAGAACTCGAACTTCTTCCACCTGGCCTATTGCTTGAACCTCCATTGCCAGAACCTCTAGTATTAGAACTATCAAAATTTGGCATACCACCACCATTTTGGAAATCTCCACTTGGCTTATCTCCTCCTCCAAAGCTACTAAATGAACCAAATCCACTACTATTACTCTTCTTAGAACTATCTGAACTTTCAGTTACTTCTGTGGTTATTTGAACTTTATCATTTAATTCAAGACCTGATTTTACTTGAACATACTTATCATTTGCAATACCTAGCTCTACAATTGTATCAGTAGTAGTACCATCTTCATTTACTTTTACAACATAGTCTTTTCCTTCATTATTCTGATACACCGCATCTATTGGAACACTTAAAGCATCTTTTTCTTCTTTTAATGTAATTGTACAAGATAAACTCATTCCAAGCTTTATAAATCCATCATTTTCAAATTCAATGCTAGCAGAAAATGTTGTTCCAGATGTCTCATAATTTCCAATTGAATCTACTTTTGTAACTTTTCCTGTATATGTTTTGCTTTCATCAGCAGTAAGGGTTATAACTACCTCTTGCCCTATGTTTACATTATTTATTTCATTTTCATTAATGGATATAGTTGTAACTAAGGTACTTAAATTTGAAACTTCAATATAATTTGAAGATGTACATTTGCTTTCTGCATTTGGTACACTTTTACTTACTACTACTAAATCATAAGGAGCTGTTAAATATTTACCATTTGTATATTCTAAAAGGTTTTCTCCCATCTTTACTGTATCATCTTCTTCTACACACATTGCCTTAAAATAATACGACGTATTTAGTTCAAGTTTTTCTGTTGTTTTTGCTTTAACTTCTCCTGAACCAGTTAAAGTCTTTTTTATATCTTGTGTTGATACACTTTCTTCTTTTATTAAAGTACTTGTTTTGCTATCTTCTGTATTTAAACCTACTTGTCTCCCAATAATAAAAGCCCCCCCTATAAGTAATATTATTAAAATAATGAAGAATATCTTTTTTTTCATTGTTTATTTTTTCCTTTCTATTTTTATATTATTTATAATATAAACTACAAAGATTGAAAAAAGATTGAAAATTTACATTTTCAATCTTTAATATTTTTTGTAATTATAATTTTATCTAAACTCTTATATTTATCTTCAGATAGCAACTCTTTAGATTTAATACTTCCATTTAGCTTTGTTATTTTATAAACTTTTACATGCATTGCATTTGAGCCTTTCTGTTTTACTCTTTCTGTATTATCTGGTAATTCTGAATCATATTCATATTTTACAGGTGGCTCAGTAGAAGAAACAGTTTCTACATCAAAATCTATAATATATTCAGTATCCTCGTAAATTCCCAGTATTGTACAGCTTGCAATTCCATTTTCTACTTTCATTTCTAGCTTTATTGGGTATGACCTTGTATTTACAAATTTTAAATCTTTTGAACCATATACAACTGTTGCATCACGTCCAGCTGGAACATATGATGTTAAAAATTGGTGGTTATGTCTTTCTTTAATTTCTAAATTAGCTAAAACTACTGCATTGTAGATTGTTGAGGAAATTTGGCAAATTCCTCCACCTATTCCATCTACTACTTTGCCATCTGAATAAATTGCGGCATCTTGATAACCTGCATTTATTGTTCTTGCTCCTACTATTGTGTTATATGAAAATGTTTCACCAGGATTTAAGACTATCCCGTTTACTTTAGAAGCTGCAAGTTCTAAATTATTGCTTCTTTTATCATCAAGAAGATTATATTTAGTTGAATAATATGCTAAACTATTTTTAAAAATATCAATACCTAAATTATTTATTGTAATTTCTGGATATGTATAATTTAGAGGAATTATATATTCTTCTAAATCTTGTTCTAACATATTTAGTGCAACATTTTTATCAAATGAAATTCCAATTACCTCAGGTGTTACCTTAAATGGATTAGTTTCATAATAAGCATTTTTTGGTAGTTTATATATTTCGTCATATATTTTATCAATATTAATAGAATTAGGTGCTTTTTTAATTTCAGTAACTTGTACAATATTGTCAAATATTGTACAATCACTTAAAACTTTATATAAATCTTTTTTAAATAAATCTTCATCAACAATGTTACCTTCTACGCCTTTATTAATAACTAAATTTTTATTTTGAATATAATAATTACTTTCAATAAATTTGTTTGGTAATTCACTATTTATTTCATTTAATAAAACCATTATGTTATCATTATTTAAGTTAAGCCTAATATCTATATTTCTTTTATTAATTAATATATCTAAAATTTCAAAATTGTTTTTAAAAATATTGTTAGAACGTCCAAAATTATACGCTATTTCTACGCTTTCTTGTATATTGTATGATATCTCAAAATAATCAAAATCTATGTTTTTTTTATTATTCTCATCTATGTTTATAATTATTTTATTATTATTTTTTAAATTCACTATATTGTTAAGCTTTGTTATAGCCTCATCCTTAGTTAAATTTGATACATCAATTCCATTTATTTGAATACCTTTTATTATTTTAGTATTTGCGATATTTATTAGAGCAAATACTACAGAAAACAATAAAATACAAAATAGAACAAAGGCTACAATAACTATTTTTTTACTCATTTGTTCCTCTTTCTTAAAAATTAATTTTCTATTCATAGCTTTTAAATTATTCTAGTAATCTTAACATCTATTAAAATACTAACATAAAAAAATTTTTTTGTAAAGGTAAAATAAAAAGTAAAAAAATTGAAAAAAATAAAAAAATGTAAAAAAATAATATTTTTTTTTCAAAAAAGGCTTGATATTTTTTTTAAAATATACTATAATTTTTTTTAGCAAAAGACAAGAGGGAGAAGATGGAAATGGAATTAGTAAAAAATATTTTCTTTAATACAGATAAACTAATTGAAAACAGTAATGTTAAAATTTCTTATATGGGTAAATTTTTCCAAGATGATTGTGAAAATGTAACATTACACTATGGTTTTGGAAATGAATGGAATAATGTTAATGATATAGAAATGAGAAAAACTGAACTTGGTTTTCAATGCGAAATTTCATTACTTGAAGGTGAATGTGTAAATTTATGTTTTAAAAACGAAGATGATGAATGGGATAATAACGAAGGAGTAAATTATGTATTTCCTCTTGAAAAAGTATCTCAAGAATTAATTGTTTTAGAAGATGAACCAAAAGCAATATCTACTGCAAGACCATTAAGAAGGTCTTATTTATGGAGCAAAAAAATAAAACTTGCAGTTTATAAAATAATAACATACTTACCAAAAATTATATCTGGTAATTATACAAAAAGAATCAGAAATGAAAATTAAAAAAAACTATCCACAAATTATTTATAATTTGTGGATAGTTTTTTAACTAGATAGTCCAACCACCATCAATAGTAATTACTTGACCTGTTGTAAAGTTATCTTCTGCAAGCCATAAAGCACATTTTGCAATATCAATTCCTTCTCCAATTCTATTTAAAGGCGTTTCTTCTATTATTTCATTTATAGCATCTTTTCCTAAATTTTTATTCATATCTGTGTCTATTAAGCCAGGTGCAATTGAATTAATTCTTATATTAGATGGACCCAACTCTTTTGCTAAAGATTTGGTTATAGAATTTATACCTGCTTTTGTTATGGCATATAAACTCTCACAAGAAGCTCCCATATTTCCCCAAACAGAAGAAATATTTATTATACATCCTTCTTTTTGGTTTATCATAACTGGCAAAATCTCTTGGGTTGTACAAAATACTGAATATAAATTATTATTAATAAGATTATTCCAGTCTTCATCTGTAATATCTTGAAATAACTTTTCTTGTGATATTCCTGCATTATTTACTAATATGTCAATTTTATTATACTTTTCTTTAATATAAGCAACCATTTCTTTTACTTCTTCACGCCTTGAAACATCACATTTAAAAATATCTATATTAATATCTTTTTCCTTTAATTCCTTTTGTAAGCTCAAAGCCATATTGTAAGATTTATTATAATTTGCTATAACTGTATACCCACTTTCAGCAAATAATTTTGCAATAGCTCGGCCAATTCCACGAGATGCTCCGGGTAACTAGAACAATTTTTTTATTCATTATTAGATTCGTCCTTTCCTATATAATACTTATTTCTAAGTTTTCTTCCTTTGTTTAAATTTGCCCCTTTATATGTGCTAGTAAGAAAATGACAATTTGGACATAAAAAAAGCCAACAATTAAGAGACATCTCAAAACTATTGACAATTTGGAGCCACTTGTCCGATTTGAACGGACGACCTACTGATTCATACCACTACAATTTTCATTGCCATAAATAAATATGTTTGCGGTCTGGACTTTCTCTTTATCATAGCATTTAAGCCTTAGATACATCGTATAAAGTCTCTACACTCGAAAAATAATTTTTCTAGCTCGGGATTAACATATATTATTAATACTTAGTCTTCCCCGAATTAGCGATGTCCACTTTATAAGTTTCCTTATAAAGGTGCAAGATAG
>CAMVKF010000080.1 GCA_947168035.1 uncultured Clostridia bacterium
TGGATGGTTTTATACTGGAGATTTAGGTTATATAGATGAAGATGAATTTTTATATATTGCCGGAAGAAGCAAAAATATGATTTTAACCAAAAATGGAGAAAATATTTACCCAGAAGAAATAGAAAGCATTTTAAATGATAACGAAATAATTGAAGAGGCATTAATTATAGGTTCTTCAAATGGAAGAGACGATATTGAAGTAAAAGCAAAAATATTTCCAAATATAGAAGCAATAAAAGAAATTCTAGGAAATAAAATACCATCAAAAGAAGAAATTTCTAAATTAATTTCAGAAACAGTAAAAAAAGCAAATAAAAAGTTGCCAAATTTTAAACACATAAAATCTTTTAAAATAATGGAGGAAGATTTTGAAAGAACAACAACCAACAAAGTTAAAAGATTTGGAAAAAATGTTGAAGATAAATGAGGGATAAAAATGTTGATTGCAATATATTTAATAATAATTATATTATTTGGTGTTCTTATTTTTTGGACATGGAATAATTTAGTCGATTTTGAGGGAAATGTACAAAGAATAAAATTTATTTTGATTGGAATTATTATATTATGTGTAGTAACATTAATAATTTTTAATATTTCAAAAATAGGAATAACTTATCCAAATATTGATGTAATAAAAAAAGTGAGAACAATAACAGTTCTGTTATTTGCCCCATTAAATGGATATATTACACTTCCACATATTGCAAAAATACTTTCAAATATTAAAACAAATGAAGTTGAAGAAGAAAAAATCAAAAAAAGAATAATAATATTATTTGCTATAATAATTATATTTACTATAGTAGAAATAAAATATTTAAATGGATTCCAAAATGGAATTATACAAATTCTACAAAATAGAAAATAATATTTGAAGGAGTAATTTTAAATTGGAAAGTAAAAAGCCGAAAATAATTGTAATAGTTGGACCTACGGCATCTGGTAAGACTGCTTTATCAATAGAACTTGCAAAAAAAATAAATGGTGAAATAATATCTGCGGATTCAATGCAAATTTATAAAGATATGAATATAGGTTCTGCAAAACCCACAATAGAAGAAATGCAAGGAATAAAACATTATATGCTAGATATAGCTGATCCAAATTATAGGTTTAGTGTTGCAGAGTATAAAGAAAAAGCAGAGAAAGCAATAGAAGAAATATTACAAAAAGGGGAAACTCCAATAATTGTTGGGGGGACAGGCTTATATGTAAATAGCTTAATTTATGCAATTAAATACCAAGAAATAGAGTTTGATGAAAATTACAGGAATAAACTTATGGAAATTGCTCAAACTAATGAAGGATTAAATGAATTATATTTAGAGGCAAAAAAAATAGATGAAAAAGCTATGGAAAAAATAAGTCCGAATGACAAAAAAAGAATAATTAGAGTTTTAGAAATATTTCATTCTACTGGAAAAAATAAAACTCAGCAAGAAATAGAATCTAGAAAATTTGATGTAAAATATGATTACAAAGTATATGGCTTAAATACTAAAAGAGAATATTTATATGAAAGAATAAATAAAAGAGTAGACATAATGATAGAAAGTGGATTGATAGAAGAAGTACAAAATTTATTAAAAAAATACAAAGAATTTCCAACTTCTATGCAAGCTATAGGTTATAAAGAAATAGTAGAATACCTACAAAATAAAATTTCAAAAGATGAAGCAATAGAAAAAATAAAGCAAGAAACAAGAAGATATGCAAAAAGACAAATTACTTGGTTTAAAAGAATTCAAAACATAAAATGGTTAGAATGCCAAGAAGATATACAAACTAATGTGGATATAATATTAAAAGAGGTTGGAATGTAGAAAGTAGAATTTGAGTTCTGACCATATACCTCATACATTTAAACGGAGGATATTAAATGGGAAAAATAATTAACATAGATAATTTGAAAAATAAAGATATACAAAAGAAATATGTAGTATATGCGCTTTTTGTAATAATTTTAATATATGTTTTTTATTCTATATATTTAATACTAAAGACACCAAATGATACTGTTGTTATAGAAAAAGGAGTTTTAACACAAGAAGAGACAACCACTCGGCATTATTTTGAGGAACGAAACAGTAATCCAAGGCAAAAATTATAATAGTGGATTAACTCCTATAATAACAGAAGGAGAAAAAGCTGCAAAAGGGCAAACTATATTTAGATATAGTAGTTTAGAAGAAGAAGAAACAAAACAAAAAATAGAAGAAGTAAACCAAAAAATAGAGGAAGCCTTAGCAAATCAGCCTAAAATATTTCAAGCTGATATAAAAAATTTAGAAAAACAAGTTGATGAAAAAGTAAAACAAATACAAAAATTAACAGACTTACATACAATTTCCGAATATAAAAAAGAAATAGAGGAAATTATAAATAAAAAAGCAAAAATTGCAGGTTCTCTTAGTCAAAGTGGTTCATACATACAAGAACTTACAAAACAAAAAGAAAAATATGAAAAGCAATTAACAGAATCTTCAGAATACGTTGTTTCTCCAATGTCAGGAGTAATTTCATATAGGGTAGATGGGTTAGAAGATGTACTAAAAGCAAGCGATTTTAGCAATTTAACAGAAGAAAGTTTAGAAAGGTTAGATTTAAAAACTGGAAAAATAATATCTTCTTCTGAAGAAAAACGGTAAGGTAATAGATAATTTTAGTTGTTACCTAGTTTCTTGTTTAGATAGCCAAAATGCTTTAAATGCAAATGTAGGGGATGCAGTAACAATATATTTATCTTCAGGTATGGAAATAAATGCAGAGGTAAAATACATATCAAAAGAAGAGAATGGGAAAGTATTAATAGTATTTGATTTAAAAACATTAACACAAGAACTAATTGAATATAGAAAAATTTCTTATGATATTACTTGGTGGAGTTACTCAGGACTTAAAGTTCCTAATACATCTATTTTAGAAGATGAAAATGGAATAACTTATGTACTTAAGAAAAAGTCAGGACAAAATAAAAAAATATATGTAAAAGTTTTAAAAAGAAGTGATAAATATTCTATTGTTACAAATTATGAAACAGAAGAAATAGTACAACTTGGAATAGAAGATACAAACAATAATAAAATTGCACAATATGATTCAATACTACTATACCCTTAAGTAATATTCTATATCTTCCATAAAGTTTAAAATTAATTTGAAAAAGAATTAAATTTTAACACAGCCAAAATTGTAATTATTTTTCAAATTTGTTACAAGAATATTACAAAAATATTAAATATATATTACATTTTGAATAAATGCTTGACTTTTATAAAAAAATATAAGATACTGTTTCTATAGTTTGAGGATGTTTTTAATAGAAAAACAAAAGTATTTAGGAGGAAATAAAAAATGGCAAGTGCAATAATGAGCAAAGTTTGGAATTTATTTGGAATGGATCAAGCAGAAGATGAGGATTATATTGATGAAGATGTTTATGATTATGACTATGATGAAGAACCAGTAGAAGAAAAAAAGAATTTTATAAAAAGAAATAATAAAGTAGTTTCAATGCCACAATCACAATCTGTAAGAATGGTAATTTCTCAACCTACAAGTTTTGAACAATCTGAAGAAATTTGTGGATTCTTAAAAGAAAAAAAATCTGTAATTGTAAATTTGGAATATGTAAATAAAGATGTAGCAAGACGTATTGTAGATTTTATAAGTGGAGGAGTATACTCACTAGATGCACATATTCAAAAAGTATCTAATTCTATTTTCTTAATCGCACCTATGAATTATGAAATAACAAATGAAATGGCTAGGGAGGAAATAAAAAATAAATTATCAGTTTCTTGGTTAAATAAAAACAGTATTAACTAAAGGAGGCTAGAATTATGCTTACACCGCTTGATATAGAAAATAAAAGATTTACAAAACAAATTATGAATGGCTATAATGTTGATGAAGTAGATGATTTTTTAGATGAGATTGGGGTAGAATTTGCAAAAAAACAAAAAGAATTATCTGAAATGGCACAAGACTTAAATGAAAAAAAACAAGGATTGGAACATTATAAAAGTATCGAAGAAACACTTCAAAATACATTACTTATGGCACAATCTACTGCAGAAGAAGTGAAAAATGTTGCAAAACAAAAATCAGATCAAATAATTAATGAGGCAAGGCAACAAGCAGAGCAAATTTTAAGTGATGCAAAAACATCTGCTAAAAAAGAGACAGACTTTCTTCAAACACAAATAATCACTCGTAAAAAAGAACTAGAAGATTTACAAAAACAATTTGACATATACAAAGCAAAAATGGAATCACTTTTAATTTCACAATTAGAACTAATAAAAGAAATAAATAAAAATGATGCAATTTAGAGTTTTTCTAAATTGCTTTTTTAAAAATATAGATTTTTATAATGCAGAGAATAAAAGTTACCAGTCAGCATTAATATATATTTTTGAATGGAGCGCGTAAGGCGAGCAACCGAAGCGTAAGCGAAGGGCGACTGGAGCAATCAACCTATGCGATCTTAAAATATAAAAATTTATTTTTATATTTTAAGATGGGGAAGATTGCGACACCAAACGAAATGAAAAAATATATATTAATGCTGACTGGTAACAAATAAAAAAGCGAATTGTAACAAAATAAAAAAAACTATTGCAAATTTATAATTAATATGATTTAATATTAAATGTTAATATACTTTAAGGAGGAATTTATTTTGAGAAATGGAATAAAATCATTAGCTATATGGCTAATAATAGGAATAATTTTAATTGTGGTTATTTCTTCAATAATGGAAAATAGCAATTCAAAAATGACATACACTGAATTAATAGAAAATATAGAAAGTGGGAATGTTACCAAAATATTAATTTCAGCAGGAGGAACATCTGCAAAAGTTACTTTAGGTGATAATGATAAACTACAAAAACAAGTTAACATACCTAGTTTAGACAGTTTTGTATCATATGCTGAAAATTATATAAAAACAGGAAGTTTTACATTAGAAAAAGATTCGGAATCTATATGGATAACATTACTTAGTTTAATTACGCCATTTGGTTTACTAATAATATTTTTTGTATTTTGGTTCTTTTTAATGAACCAAGGTGGTGCCCAAGGTGGCAACAAAACAATGACATTTGGAAAAAGTAGAGCTAGAATGATAAATTCAGCTGAAAAAAACAAAGTAACATTTGATGATGTAGCAGGTGTAGATGAAGAAAAAGAGGAATTACAAGAAATTGTAGAATTTTTAAAAAATCCAAAAAAATATACAGATATGGGAGCAAGAATACCTAAGGGAGTCTTATTGGTAGGAAGCCCTGGAACAGGTAAAACACTTCTTGCAAAAGCAGTTGCAGGAGAAGCAGGAGTTCCATTTTTCATTATAAGTGGATCAGACTTTGTTGAAATGTTTGTTGGTGTTGGAGCCTCAAGAGTAAGAGATTTATTCGAACAAGCTAAGAGAAATGCACCATGTATAATATTTATTGACGAAATAGATGCAGTAGGTCGCCAAAGAGGAGCAGGTTTAGGTGGAGGTCATGATGAAAGAGAACAAACACTTAACCAATTACTAGTAGAAATGGATGGATTTGCTGCAAATGAAGGTGTAATAGTTTTAGCTGCAACAAATAGACCAGACGTATTAGATAAGGCTCTTTTAAGAGCAGGAAGATTTGATAGACAAATAGTAGTAGGAGCACCAGATGTTAAGGCAAGAGAACAAATACTTGAAGTTCATAGTAAAAAGAAAAGATTAGCAGAAGATGTTGATTTAAGAATTATTGCTAAAAACACATCAGGTTTTGCAGGAGCAGACTTAGAAAATGTTTTAAACGAAGCAGCACTACTAGCTGCAAGAAGAAATAAACACGAAATTGGAATGCAAGAAATAGAAGATGCTATGGTTAAAGTAACAATGGGACCTGAAAAGAAAACAAAAGTTAGAAATGAACATGAAAAGAAATTGGTTGCATACCATGAGGCAGGTCATGCTGTAGTAAGTAAATTTTTACCAACAGTTGACCCAGTACATGAAATTTCTATTGTACCAAGAGGTATGGCAGGTGGTTATACAATGTATAGACCAACAGAAGACAAATCTTTTATGTCTAAAACTGCTATGGAAGAACAAATAGTATCACTTCTTGGTGGAAGAGTTGCAGAAAGCTTAATTTTAAATGATATTTCAACAGGTGCTTCAAATGATATTGAAAGAGCAACATCTATTGCAAGAAGTATGGTAACAATCTATGGTATGAGCGATAGACTTGGAACAATTATGTTTGACCAAAATCAAGGAGAAGTGTTCTTAGGAAGAGATTTTGCACAAACTAAAAATTACTCAGAAGAAACAGCAGCACTTATTGATGCAGAGGTTAAAAGGATAATAGATGGAGCTTATATGGCTGCAAAACAAATATTATCAAGTAATATAGATAAACTACACATAGTAGCAGGAATATTACTAGAAAGAGAAAAAATTGACGGAGAAGAATTTGACAGAGTATTTAATGGATAAAAAAACTATAAAGAGTAGGCAGAAGTCTACTCTTTTTTTAAAAGTGCGACAGGCATGTCGCTTAACTAATCGGTGAAAGTCCGTAG
>CAMVKF010000081.1 GCA_947168035.1 uncultured Clostridia bacterium
CCTGTAATTCTTTAGATGATTTTTTTGTTTTATTAAATAAGTTCTTTGTCATTTCAGATTGTTCTTTTTCATTTTCTTTTAAAATGTTTAAAAGAGCTTGCTTTTCTTCTTCAGATTCTGTAAAATAGTTATAGTCGATACTAAACAAGAAAGCTTTTGTATCCTTAGATAAAATATATTCATTTGTATCTAAGTCTTTTAATTCTATCTTTTCACTTGGATTAGTCAATATATATTCATTTGCTATCTTTTCAATTTTATTATAAAGCTTCTCAGGGATTTTTTGCTTATATGCATCTCCCAAATAGTCTATATATATTTTTATCTCGTAAAAAACTCTATCTATATTCATAAATTCACTTCCTCTTCTTCTATTTTTTTACCTCTTATATAATTAGCAACTCTAGAAACTTTTTGTAAAAATCTATTTACATATGTTGGTGTTAAGTCCTCATAGTTTGATAGATTTCTCCTTTCAGCAAATTTAATTTTATTTTCAGAAGTATGTTGTTCCAAGGTGCTATTTTGAAGAGAATAACCATATACATCTTTAAGAAGAGTATCTACATCTATATGTGGTTCAATATAATCTGGATTTTCTTCGCATTTGCGTTTTCTAAAAAATCTTAGTGCCAAAACTTTTCCCTGTATTTCAAGTATTTCTGGTGGTGCATGGTATATGTCTTCTAATACTTTTGTGGCATATTTTGCATTTAAAACATTAGCAAATTCTATCAAGCTTTTGGCTTGTTCTGTTCTTAAATATTCAGGATTCAATCTTCCACCATAAGCAAATCTAAATCTGTCTAATGCATCAGCATCTTTTAGATCATTTGCAATCTCTTTTAAAAGGGTATTTTCTGGAATAGAATTATTCTCATTATATAATAATGTGAAATTTTTTCTATAATCTACTCCGTACTTTTTAGCTATTTTCCTAAGTTCTAACTTAGCTTTTGCTTTATCTTTGTCATTTACTTCGTGATATTCTATTGCTGCTTGAAGAATAGGTAAATTGTCTTCTGTTATCCCAAATGGATTATCCGGATTAGCTTCAAAATATTCTTTTATTTTTTGGGCACTTGCAATACCATGCATATCATTACCATCTTTATTTTTTCCTCTACCACTATCATGAAAAGCTGCAGCTACTGCTATTAATTTTTTTACTTCTACCGGAAGATTTCTTGCACTTGCAATTTCATCTGCTAAAATCATAACCTTTTGAATATGCTCTATACTATGGTTTTTATTTCCTTCATAAAAATCTGTTTTGGATATTTCTTGTATCATTTTTGGAAGTTCTACCCTCGAAAATTCATCACTTTTTCCTTTGTCTATCATTTTTAATTCTGTTTGAATTGCTTTAGGGATTTTACCTCTCAAATTTATACCCCTATTTGTCATATATTTTCGTTTTTCTGTAATTAAAGCATCTATAAAATTTTTTTCTAAATCTTTCCCCATATTTCCTAAAGTATTTATTTTATTTATAATAGTAGTGTGTAGTGTCTTTCTTGCAGCTTCCCCAAACATTTCATTAGATATAAATCTACAACTAACAGCATTATTTTCAAATGTAGTAATTAACTCTGGCAACATTTGGTTCAGTTTTACTGGATCTTGTGATTGCTTAAATTCCTCAATTGATTTATTAAATTTTTCAAATTCATTTTGAATTACTTTATTTCTATCAATTATGACAAGCGGAATATCAAATTGAGCAGCTGCTTTTATACTTTGTCTATATTTATCATCATAAATAATTTCTTCTAATGGCTCTCCTGTTTTTTTAGATAAATCTACTAATATCTCTAATCTTTGTTGCTTTGGTGTATTTATAGGTACACCATATTGTCTAGCTAACTCTTTCCATCTTTGATTCTCTATAATTGTGTTTTGGTCAAATTCTTTTATATAAATAATATATTGTGGTCTATCTCTTTTAAAATCTTTTTTACTTTCATCATATTGTAATCTATCATATACAACTTCATTATGATTATGCCTTGTAGAATCTTTCATAAATTTCGGTGCTCGAAACTGTATTCCTGTTGAATGTTCGTCCCAATTAAATCTGTGTGGTGCAAATGATTGATTTAGAGTATTAGATCCCAAATCATATGGAGCCATCATTAAAAGTGATTGTTTTTCTCCCTCGCTATATCCAAATATAGGTCCTGAATTTTCTCTAACTCTTGCTAGCGCTAAAAGATCATTTGCAATAAATGATTTGCAATTACCATGATATGTTAAATCAAATTGTTTATCCCTAGAGAAATCATATGGTTCTTGATAGCCAAAATAAGCACCTTCTACTCTTGCAAACATATTAAATGGTTTTTTAGGATCTACCTCATAGATTTTTACTCTTCTATTTTTGGCAGAATCATCTGGAAAAAGATATGCTTTATTTCTACCAAATAATCCTACTTCTGTTGCTATTTTTCCTTTAAAATTCCCAATTTTATAATTGTTTTTATTTCTCATAAATAAATCTACAAAAAAATTAGTTGGTACTCTTGATGGTTGTCCTTTATATATAACTTCTCTTTGAACTGGAGTTTGGGTAGGATTATATAAAACTTCATTAAATCTGTTGTTATAAAACTCTATCATTGATGTTTCAAGTGATGCATAGTTTATTTTTATATCCTCTTTTTTTAACCTTTCAATTAACTCTTTATCTTCAAGAACTTTCCTAGATATTTCATTTATATCTTTTGCTTCATATAATCTTCTTAATGATCTCATTATTTCTAATGTTTTTGCATCTTTTATATTCATTGAATCTGTAAGTATTTCTGGTTCAAATACATCTTTGCAATATTTGTTAACAAGATTTTCCACTTGTAATCCACTTAGTCCAAAAAATAAATAATAAAGGGCTTCTCTTTTTTGAGTAATAGTGTTTAATGATGTTTTTTCTGTTAATTCATCTGTTAAAGATGTTTCACTTGTATTTGCCGATAAAATCTCCAAACATTTTTTAGTTCTAATTTGACTATAACTTTTAATATCTTCTAGAGATTTTACATCAAAGCCATTATTTTTATCTTGAATAATAACATCTAAGATTTGCTCAATGTATTGACTATTTTGTAAGTCCTGTATTGAAACATTTCTAAAAAGGTCTAAATAGTTATTAAGATTTCTTAAAAAATCTGGTAATTCTTCTGTTACATTTGATCTTGTAAGTAATGTTTGGATAAAGACTAATCCCTTTTCATCTCTCGTAATAAATTCAAGATTTACAATTATTTTATTATCTAAAGAGAGTCTTGTGAGTTGTTCTATAGATAATGTTTCAATAACTTTTTTATTATTTAAAAAATCTAAAGCATAATTTCTACTTAAATTTCTTAAGGTTTCTATTTTTTCTTGTAATTCAGGATTGTCTTTAGCTATTGAAACAAAATCTGGCACTCTTCTTTGGAATGATTTCCATGCTATACTTTTTGCTAGACTACTATTTTTAATTGAAGATGATACTCTTTTATTTAACTCATTAAATCTTTCTTCTATATTCTTACCTTTAAATAAGTTATCTCCCATTTGAAATTGTTTATAGACAGTGAAGTAATTATATAAACATGCTAAAAACAAACTATTTTGTGATAAATCTTCAAAATTATCTTCTATATATTTTAATTTATCTAAATCTGGAATATTAAATATTTTCATTGTTTGTATAGTCCTAGATATTAAACTTTGAAGTTTTTCATTTTCGTAGTTACCAGATATTTTTTCCATTTGTTTTTTTAACCCATTCATAAAATAAGGAAACACTTTTTTATTAATTTCTATTTCATTACTCTCCCAAGTAGTTGAACTAATACTTAAAAAAATTTCTGCAATTATATCAGGGTTATCCAAAAATTCTTTATAGTTTCCTTTTTTTATAAATTGGTTTCCAAGATCTGCCTTTTCATTATCATTTAATTGTTTAAATTTATCACTTTGAAGAAATTCTCTTAATTTATCTATTTCTTCTTGTCCCAATCCTTTTCTTGTTCTGACTTGAATTCTTTCAAATAAATTTGCCAATCCGTATTGAACTCTGTCAAGTAAAGACATTATAAATTCCACTCCTTTCTAGTTTCTCATAAATATACACACATATTTATAAAAAATACTTTCTTTTATTACTATTTCCTCTATTTAATATCATTTTAATATTAAATATCTTTATTGTAAATAGTACTTTTCTTTTATTTTATACCCAAAGCCTTTAAATGTCCCAAAAATCGAGCTTTGCTTTATATTACATTTGTTTTACATTTTTATTACCTTTTTGTAACAAAAACAATAAATCATAGTTATTTTGATTTGTGATTTTATTTTTATAATTTATATATTTTTAATCTATTAATACAATTTTATATTCATTTTTATTTTCATTTTTTCGATTGTCAATATATTTTTATCGTTTTTCGATATTTATCCTTATATAAATTAAACAGTTTCATTAAAAATATATTTTTTTATAGCTTTTGCTACTCCACTTTCATTATTATTTGAAGTAATAAAATCTGCCTTTTCTTTTACTAAATCTATTGAATTTTGCATTGCAATTTTAAGCCCTGCAACTTCAAACATTGGAATATCATTTCCTCCATCGCCAATAACCATTATTTGTTGTTGTTGAATTCCTATGTAACTTAATAAAATTTTGATAGCATTTTTCTTTGTAGCATTTTTACTCATAATATCCACGTATGTTAATTCTTGTTTTGTATTATTTTTAATGTCAATAGACTTGCATAAATCTGTTATTTCTATATTAGTATAACTTTTAAAATCATCTTTTAATTTTAATAACTTATCTTTTTCTCCAATTACTGTTAAACTTATGCTTTCCTGTTTATTGTTTTCAAAGTATTTTAGTAAGTCTTTTTCAATTCTATATACTTCCCCGATATCTTTTAATCTTTCTTGATTTACTAATCTTCCATTTGATAATATAATTGAATTAATATCTAAACGAGGTCTAAGTTTATTTAAATCACAATATTTTAACATTTTCATTGTATCTTCAGATGAAATACTTTGCTTATTTATAAAAACATTATTAACATTATCTTTTATTACAGCACCATTTGATGCAATAATATATTTTGAAAGTCCTTCACCTACTTTTTTTGCAATATATTCTGCACACATGTATGTTCTGCCTGTTGCAATAACACTAATAACCCCTTTTTCTTTAAAAGCTCTATTTATCATTGTAATATCTTCTTTGTTTAATTCTTTTTTATCATTCAATAATGTTCCATCAAGATCAATTATAATTAATTTGTACATTCTATTCACTCCTAATAATTACATTTATTATGAATATAAAGTAATTAACAACGTACTTATAAACTAGTTATTATTTAATATTTCTATAAAATCCCTCAAGTATTCTCTTTTAGGATTATCTAATTCATCTAATTCTTTAAGTGCATTGTTTTTTGATAGAAATACTAACTTCGAAAATTCTTGTTCTAAATTATTTTCTTTTATGTATTCCTTATAGTTTTCAAAGTGTTTATTTAATTCTTGTTTTGTAATATCAATTTTCCCAATAGCTAAAAATCCATACACACTTCTTTTTTCGCTAGGTATTTCTAAATATTTCATTTCATATTTAATATTATCTAAATTTAAGTTTAACTCTTCTTTTAATTCTCTTTTTAAATTAATATTTATATCTAATATATCATTTTTAATGTCTTCTTCAGATGTACCCCCTCCTGGAATTTGTAAGCATTTAGGAACAGAAGTAGTCTCTCCCATTTCTCCAATTACAAAATAGTTGTCTTTTGTTTCTAATAGAATTCCACTCCAAATATGAATAACTCTAAATTTTTCATCAGGCATTCCTATTCTTTCACTGTATAGATATGATGCATAATTTGTTTTTACAACCTTCATTTCAATATATTCATTATATTCAATTATACTCTCTACACAATGATTTTCTCCATTAAATAGATTTGGATTTTCTTTCACTAGCTTGTTCCAAAATTTCTTTATATCTTCTTCTATCTCAATAGGCAAATTGAATAATCTGTTTTCATATTTTAAAATTATAGGCTTTGTAATTTGTTTTATCATAATTATTTACTCCATTTCCTATCTATATTTTTATATTAAACTCATTTAATAATTTTGTAATATCATTTTTAGAGTTAGGCTCTACTCTTCTTCCTAAAATCCCTAATTTATTTGCAGTAATATAACTTCTATTCGTATCATCATCATCAATAAATAAACATTCTTCTGCTTTTAAATTATATCTTTCCAATAATATTTTAAATATTTTTTCGTCTGGTTTCTTTATTTTTTCATATGCTGATACTGTCCATCCCATAATTGTTT
>CAMVKF010000082.1 GCA_947168035.1 uncultured Clostridia bacterium
CTTCTTAGAATTTCTAAAATTACTCCAATCACATTCGAAACTTTTCAAATTATTATATATTTAATGTTAAAAAAATTACCATGCTTTTTCTAATTCTTTTAACTTTTTAAAGCTTAAAACAAAATTTAAAACTTCACTTGCAAAAATAGATGCTATAAAGCCTGAAATTCCAAATTGTGGCACAAAAAAGAAAATAAAACTAATAGATACTAATAAATCAACAATATTTACAAATAATACACTCATTTGAGCATCTAGCCCTTTTAAAATACTGTCAATTATAATATCTAAATACATAAAAGGTAAAACAGGTGCTAAGATTTTTATATAAAAACCAACAGAAGAATCGTGGTATATTATTAAACCTAGTTTTTTACCAAAAATAAAGAAAAACATACTGCTAATAATAGAAAAAGAAAAGGTTAAAAATAGTAGTTTATTAGAATAATACTTTATTTTGGGATAGTCTTTTTTTGCTAAAAACCTTGAAAATTCAGGTATTAAAAGACTTGTTATTGCATAAAGAAAAGTTGCTGGAAATGTTATTATTGGAAGTGCCATACTTGTTATAGTTCCATATTCTTCCAAAGCTTTTTTACAATCAATACCACTTTTTTCTAAACTGTTTGGTATTAAAAGTTGCTTGAAAGTTGAAAGTATAGAGCGTATGTATGATGTAAAACATATTGGAACAAGAATTCTAAATATTTTATATAAATAAGAATCCTTAGTATGTATACTATTTCCAAGATGTTTATTAATATCATAATTAAACACAAAAATATTAAATGTAAAAGAACAAATTTCAGATATTACATCTCCTAATATTAATGCAAAACAAACATTTTGAGCGCCTCCTAAGGTTAAATACTTTTTAAGTAGAATTATTGTAACTATAATTTTAGCTAAATATTCTAAAAAATTTGCAATAATATATTTATAAACTCTTCTTACAGCTGTAAAATATCCAGAAATGCATGCAGATACAGAAATTAAGGGGAGAGCTACTGCTATTAAATAACAAATAGTATCTGAAACTTTGTTATGTAAGCATTTTTGAACTATAAAATCTTTATTTATAATAAAAATTAAACTAGCAAGTATTCCAAAACCTAAACTTATTAATATACATTTAAAAATAATATTTTTTATTCTAGAAGTGTTTCCTAAGCTTAGTTCTTGACAAACAACACGAGTTGTAGTAACATTTATTCCGAGAAGCAGAAAGAGTAATTCCAAATAAATATACAGTCATAATTAATTGGAAAACTCCTAATGATTCTCTATCTATTTTATTAGAAATATAAATATTAAAAATAAATCTTATTAATTGCAGTACAAGTGTACTACCTGTAATTAACAAAGAATTTAATAAAAAAACTTTAAACTTTTTCATACTTAGAATATATTAAAAAAGATATAAAAATATAACTATACTAAAAATTTGCAAGAAAGGAAAATATAAAAAATGAAAAATATAGAAACAACCAATAGATTAATTAAAGATTATTTTAAAATATTATCACCCAAATACCCTAATTGGTTAGATGAATATATTAAAACTGAGAGAATGCAAAAACAACAATTCATTAGTGTTACCTGTGGAAAAGTTTATTCAAATTTATTTGATTTTAAAGATTTTAGTTCATTAGATCACTCAATTGCAGTAGCTTTAATAGTATGGAATTTTACACATGACAAAAAACAAACTCTATCAGGGCTTTTTCACGATATTGCAACACCTGCTTTTAAACATTGTGTAGATTTTTTAGATGGTGATTATTTGAAACAAGAATCTACAGAAGGATTAACAAAAACATTTATCCAAGATTCAAAAGATATAATGAATTTGCTTAAAAGAGATAACATAAAAGTAGAAGAAGTTTGTGATTACCATATATACCCAATTGCAGATAATGATACTCCAATGCTTTCAGCTGATAGGTTAGAATATTCATTATCAAATAGTTTAATAGTATTTGGAATGAATACTTTAGAAGAAATTGAAGAAATATATAATGATATAGAAGTTCAAACAAACGAAGATGGAATTATTGAATTAGGGTTTAAAACAAAGAGTATAGCGAGAAAATTTGTTAAAAATACCACAAAATTATCTTTATCTTATCGTGATGATGAAACTAGATTTTATATGCAAGCTATTGCTGATATATTTAAAAAATTAAGTCAAGAAGGATTAATTACAAAAAAAGATTTGTATGAATTAAAAGAAAGTGAAGTTATAGATATAATAAAAAAATCAGAATATGGGTATATTTATGAAAAATTAATAGATGCAAAAAAAGTAAATAAATCAAAAGAAAAACCAAAAGATATTTATTGTGTTAAGCAAGAGGTTAAAGTTAGGTATATAGACCCATTAGTTAATGGAAAAAGAATTTCTGAAGAATGTAAAATTGCCAAAAAAATGATTGAAAAAAATTTATCATTTAATATGGATAATTATATTTTTTTAGATGAAAGTTTAAATCAATTAAATTAGTATAATTCACAGCTTTTAAATTATACGATTCTTGCTTAATGTGATTGTTACAAGTCAGCCTTAATTGTTGCAATTCACAGTTATAATCGCTATAAGTCCGCGCCAGTGATTAATATTTAATTTTTATGAGGACAGGGTGTGCAGGGCTGTTCAATGATTTCCAAAAGTCCGTAAGGACTTTTGATGAAATCATTAGAATAGGCAGGACGATTAAAAATTATATATTAATCACGTTAGGCAGGACTATTGGAATTTAAGAACTGTGAATTGTAACCCTTAATTAATATATAAATAAAAAAATTTGAAAAACTCTATTCAAAAAAGGTTTTTTATGGTATAATTTTAAAAGTTGAAAAATAGGAGGGAAAAAAATGTCAGGACATAGTAAATGGAATAACATTCAAGCAAAAAAAGGAAAGGCAGATGCACAAAGAGGAAAAATATTTACAAAACTTGGAAGAGAATTATTAGTTGCTGTAAAACAAGGAGGACCAGACCCAGCAGGAAATTCTACTTTAAAAGCTGTAATTGCAAAGTGTAAAGCTGCTAATATGCCAAATGATACAATAAACAATGCAATAAAAAAAGCCTCAGGAGATAGTGGAAGTGCAAATTATGAAGAAATAATGTATGAAGGTTATGGACCAAATGGAGTAGCCTTAATTGTTGAGGCTAGTACAGATAATAAAAATAGAACAGCAGCTGAAGTTAGACATGCATTTGATAAAGCAGGAGGAAACCTAGGAACAACAGGTTGTGTTGCATATATGTTTAACAAAAAAGGAGTAATTGTAATAGAAAAAGAAAAATGCTCATTATCAGAAGATGATTTAATGATGCAAGTATTAGAAGCTGGCGCAGAAGACTTTACAGCAAATGATGAAGTGTATGAAATAGAAACTGCCCCATCAGACTTTTCAAATATATTAGAAAATTTACAAAATTTAGGACTAGAGTTTTTAGAAGCTTCTGTACAAATGGTACCTGGAACAACTGTTGCTCTAGATGAAAAAGGTGCAGAAAGAATGAACAAATTAATAGATACTTTAAATGATTTAGATGATGTTATGAATGTATACCATAATTGGGAAGAATAGTTTGAAAATAATAGAATTTAAAATGAGTTCTAAATTAGATAAACCTCGCATATAATTTTTATATGCGAGGTTTTAGTTTGGAAAATAATTGGCAAATTTCGTTGTTACACTGCACTCGAAAATCCTGCGACGTACACAAAGTACGCCTCGGATTCTTCTCGTTTGTGTGCCTAGAAATTTATCCAATTCTTTTCCAAACTTATGGTGGGAGTGGTATTTACTATGTTTGGTGAAGTTTTAGATTATTTTCCTTTAAAAGTAAAAACAGAAATAATAGATTTTATTAAGGCTAAGAATATAGAAGATGAAATAGAAGAGATAAGATTTAGAATTAATAAAAAAATAAGTTTAAAAGTTGGACAAGACATTGTTTTAATAAATTACATATTATCTTCTCAAGAAATGCAGGTGATTTTTGAAAATATTTGTGAAAAATCTGTATATTCATATACTAAGCAAATTGCCAATGGTTTTATAACAATAAAAAGTGGAAATAGAGTAGGTTTAACAGGTTCAGCAGTTATAGAAAATGAAAAAGTAATTAATTTAAATTATATATCAAGTTTAAATTTTAGAATAGCAAGGCAAATAAAAGATGTATCTGTTCCATTTTTAAAATATATAATCGATATTCAAAATAATACAATATTTAATACAATTATAGGTTCACCACCGGGTAGCGGAAAAACTACTATTTTAAGAGATTTAACAAGAAAAATATCAGATGGAATAGAAGAAATAAATTTTAAACCAAAAATATGTGGGTTAGTTGACGAAAGAGGAGAAATAGCAGCTATGTATAAGGGGATACCACAAAATGATATAGGTAAAAATACAGATGTAATAACAAATATAGAAAAATCAACAGGTATTAATATGCTACTTAGATCTATGTCACCTCAAATTATTATATGTGATGAAATAGGAACAAAAGAAGATGTTTTAGCAATACAAAAAGCTACCTTAAGCGGAACAAAAGGGATTTTTACAGCACATTGTAGCTCTGCTCAAGAGTTGCTAATAAATAATAATTTAAAACCAATATTTGAAAATAAATTAATTAATAGAATTATAATATTAGACCCAAAAAATAAAGGTCAAATTAAAGAAATTTTAAAAATATAGTTCTAAAATAAAAATAATAAACATATACATATATAAGGTGGATAGTTTGGAAAAGAATTACAATTTTGGCTGTGTCAAATTGCAATTTAAACTTAGGTCACATATACAATATATGCTCCCTTGCCTTTAAATTACAATTTTCCTTGCCAAAATTTAATTCTTTTCCAAACTCTCATATGTGTCTTTAAGAAAGGGATTTGTGTTTAAAATGATTCTTTTAAAATACATATTTTTAGGACTAATACTTTTAGGTAGTACAAGTATTGGATTTTTAATATCAAAAAAATACTTAAATAGAGTAAATGAATTAAATTGTTTTTTAAAAAACGTAAATATTTTGCAAAATAAAATGAAATTTACTCAAAAGCCTTTAAATGAAATTTTTGAGGAATTGGCTGATTTAGAAACAAACAAACAAATTTCAAATTTTTTTGAAATACAAAACGTAAAAATAAAAAATAAACCAATGGCAGAAGCATGGAATGAGGCAATTTTAGAATCAAAGAATAGCTTGAATTTAAAACAAGATGACATAAATTTGGTAGCTACTTTAGGTAATGTTATTCGGAAAAACAGACATAGATGGACAAATGAGTGAAATAAATTTATTTAAAGAAATGCTAAAAAATCAAATAAAAAAAGCAGAAGAAGAAAAGAAAAAAAATGCCAAAATGTACAAAAGTTTAGGCACCATAATAGGCCTAAGCATTGTAATACTTTTACTTTAAAATACAAAAGGAGAGAATAGTTTGAAAATAATTGCGTTTTGGCGTTGTTGGACTGCATTTCGAAAGATGCTCATGTACAACTCGTACACTCCGCTCTTTCTCATTTGTCCGCCTAGCCAAAAGCACAATTCTTTTACAAACTATGTGTGCCTTTAAGAAAGGAATGGAATTTGTTATGAATGTTGATTTATTGTTTAAAATAGCTGCAGTAGGAATATTAGTTGCTGTTTTATACCAAGTTTTATGCAAAGCAGGAAGAGAAGAACAAGCTATGATGACAACTTTGGCAGGTTTAGTTATTGTTCTAACTTTAGTTATAAAAGAAATTAGCTCTTTATTTAGTACAGTAAGAACTTTATTTAATTTATAACTAATTACAGGAGGAGGCAAATGGAAGAAATAATAAAAATAATAGGTATTGCATTAATTGCTGTAATACTTATTATTATTATAAAACAGTATAGACCAGAATTTGCACTTTATATTTCACTAATTGCAGGGTGTATAATTTTATTTTTTGCATTAGACAAGCTTTCTATTGTGGTAAATTTATTAAAACAAATATCTGACAAATCTGGAATAAACAATAAATTTTTGAACCTATTGCTAAAAATGACGGGAATAGCTTATCTTGCAGAATTTGCAATAAGTATATGTAAAGATTCTGGAGAAACAGCAATAGCGAATAAGCTAGAAATAGGTAGTAAAGCAATAATTATGGTAATGTCAATACCAATAATTTCTAATTTACTTGAAGTTATTTTAAAGGTTTTGCAAACTTAGATGTTATATTATTAGATAAAACTATTCTTGCTTTTAAAGCATTGAAATATTAATAATTTGAAAAGTTTCGAATGTGATTGGAGTAATTTTAGAA
>CAMVKF010000083.1 GCA_947168035.1 uncultured Clostridia bacterium
AAAAAAGAGGAGTAGCCACTAACTACTCACTCTCGATTAAGTTTCAGCTCTTAATCACGGTCATCATCATTTTTTCCATTATCTTTACCTAAAAGCAAAACAATAAGAAAAAATATTAAGTCAAAACTTGACATCTATGACACCTCCTCTCACAAAGATTTCCTTCATGAAAAGGATGTTTACATTATACTCTGTTTAGTATCAAAAAACAAGCGAACATTATAAAATTTAACTTATTTTCCAAATTTATTGGCTAAATTACCTATGTAAAAATATTCGTTCTCATTAAAGAATAAATATACTTTATCTTTAATAACAGCAGTATGTGGTTCTACATAAGCAAGATTAGTTTTTTAAACCATTCTCAAATTACCATTCTTTATCTTTGGTTCACAATTACTAAAAGTGCAAGCCAGTATGAATTATTTAAGTACACTTTATAAAAATATTTTTTAGACAGCTAAAACGATATGAAATATAGTTCTGAAAGTAGTGAAATTAAATTTTAGGAGGATTTTAGAAATGAATAGTAAAATTATATATCACAAAGAAGGAAATTATTTAATTCCAGACTTATATTTAGAAGAAAATTATAAAAATGATTATCAAATTGGAAAATATGGATTTTTAAAATTACAATATTTGAAAGAACATAAAAAGGCGGAATACTCTATAATGCTTTTAGATGGTACTTTAAGAAAACATATTGTAGATACTGATATGCAGGCTCAAGAAAGACTTGAAATACTTATTAATCAAATGCTAGAAAAAAATCCTATTGATGAAAATTTGAAAGATACTGACCCTCTTAAATGGACTGGACTCATGAATAATTATAAACATTCTGCTGAAGAAATTATATATTCTGAATTGATTAATTGTTAGTCAATAAAAATGGGGAGTAATTAAATTTTACTTCCCAATAAATTATCTATTAATATTTTATTCGTATTTTTTAATTATTAAATTTAGTTTATTTACTTCTTCTTGACTAAAGTATTCACATCCATATAATGCATCATCACCTAAATTTACTGCTATTCCATAACTTTCAGAAAATTTTTCTCTCTTTTTTTCTTCCGTTTTCATTTGACTAATAATAATTTTTATTTCTTCTAAATCTTCATTTGAAATACTTTTTATATAAGTAAATTGATCTTTAGGTGCACCATCTGCAGTTAGTTCATCAACTATTTTACTTTTATATACCTTTCCATTTTCTTCTATTTTAATTACTTCTTTATATGGATAATTATATATAGTTTTATTTAATAAAGTATTATTAGATTTGTTTTTTAATACTATTATACTTACTATTCCTGCAATAGCAAGTATAATAACACAGATAATTATTATTTTTTTCTTCATAGTTAAAAACCTCCTTTACAATAATTAATTATAATTTTATCATACAAATTAGATTATAACAATCAGTTTAAAATTTATTTTTTCTTTTTTATTTTAGATTTTTTATCTTCAATCAATTTTTCATCTTCTACATATTTATAATTCAATGCATTTTTCTTTGTTACGACAGATTCTCCTAAACTTTTTTCAATATCTTCTCTTGCAACTTTTGCAGCATGTCCACCCATTTTAGCAACTCTTCTATTTTCATCTAATCCATAAGGTTTATGTTTTTTAACAAGTTCTCTTGTTGTAATTTCTCCTAAATCTGTTAGAGCAACTTCAATGTCCGTCATATTATCTCTTAAAGACTCTTTTCTAAGTCCTTTATATTCTTTATATTGTGAAGCTTTCATTCCAGACCATTCTTGATAAATTTCATTTGTTAGTACTCCATATTCGTAATTTTTTGTTATTCCATTTTCTTTCCATACATCTGTTAATTTTCGTCTATCCACAACACCAGTTAATCTTTGTTTAATCCATTTATCATCATATCCGTTTGCTTCTATAGTAATCAACAGCACGATTAACAGCAAGTTCTGGATCAAATACTTCATCAATTCTTTCTTTTCCCATCTGTGCAAGCCATGTTTTAAATGGTTCAGCATTTGGGCTTGGTATTGATTCAATTAGCCTTAAAATACCTTTTGTATCTAATGTATCTGTCAAATAATTTTTTCCATCTTTTGGAGATTTCATTTTCAGTTGTACGCATTTTGCGTACAACTCACTTTTTTCTTCTTCAGTCATTCTTCTTTTAAGTGTATTCCAGTAGTTTCTAGGATTATTACTTTCAGTTAATGCACTAATAATATCAATTACACTGAAAAAATATTCTTCTTTTTCACTATCCCAAATACTTCTAATTTCTTTGCCTTCAAATAAGTTTGTAATGGTATCTAATTTGTTATTGTCCATATATTGAAACACTTCCTTGTAAAATTTTTGAACTATTAGTAATATATTATCATAAATTCAAGATTTTTACAATTTAGAAACTTATCTTTTAATTATGATAAGGAACAACAAGAATTAAAAACAAAAATTGAACAATTGTCAAAAGATATTGAAAATACAGAAAAGAAAGATGCTGATATTACACAATTTATATCTAAAGTAAAAAAATAAGCCGACTAAATCGACTTATATATTGTGAAATGATATTCACTTTTGTCTTCATTATAGTAATTAAACCCGAAAAAAGTATATACGAAGTATAACTTTTTTTGGAAGAGGAGCAACGGCAAAATGGTCTTGGTTGCTTTTTTGCAAAAAAAGCAACCGACCATATAGCCGATTGCGACGTTGGAGCCTACAACGGGAATTGAACCCGTGACCTCTACCTTACCAAGGTAGCACTCTACCAACTGAGCTATGAAGGCAAATTTATTATATTATATATAATAAATTTCAATAAATCAAGCATTTTGCTTGATAATTTTATTTTTTATTACTATTCAGTTACAATTCACAGCCCTCAAGTTCTAATATTACTCCCTAATGTGATTAATATTTATATTAATCACTTACGCAGACTTTGAACAATATTGGCCGTGAATAGTAACACTGTTCAGCAATACTTAAACAATCAAATATATTTAATGTTTTTAAACTGTATTTTTTCCCATTACTCCACATGTTTCTATTAAAAATATAGACAAAAATGGAATTTGGAACCGTCCCCATTTCCAAACGTACCACACTCTGTTTTTTAGAGTGTGGCTGTTTTGGTTTTAGTTTAGATATTTTTTCAAAAATTTTCCTGTATAGCTTTTTTCATTTTTGCAGATTTGTTCTGGAGTGCCGGCAGGCAATTACTTCTCCTCCATTTTCTCCACCTTCTGGACCCAAGTCTATTATGTGGTCACAGGTTTTTATTAAGTCTAAATTATGCTCTATTACTATTGCGGTATTTCCTGTATCTACTAACCTTTGTAAAATATTTATTAATTTGTGAACATCTGCTATGTGAAGTCCTGTTGTTGGTTCATCTAGTATATATAAAGTTTTTCCTGTTGCTCTTTTTGAAAGTTCTGTAGCAAGCTTTACTCTTTGAGCTTCTCCACCAGATAATGTTGTAGAGCTTTGTCCTAGTTTTATATACCCAAGACCTACATCATAAAGTGTTTGAACTTTGTTTTTTATTTTTGGAATTTTATCAAAAAATTCTAATGCCTCTTCTACAGTCATTTCTAAAACATCTGCAATGTTTTTGCCTTTATATTTTATTTCTAATGTTTCATAATTATATCTTTTTCCTTTACATACTTCGCAAGGTACATAAACATCAGGCAAAAAGTGCATTTCTATTTTATGAACTCCATCTCCTTGGCAACTTTCGCACCTTCCTCCTGGAACATTAAAACTAAATCTGCCTTTTTGGTATCCTCTTAATTTAGCCTCATTTGTACTTGCAAAAATATCACGAATCTCATCAAATACACCTGTATATGTTGCAGGGTTTGAACGTGGAGTTCTACCTATTGGGGATTGGTCTATATCTATTATTTTATCTATGTTTTCTATTCCAATTATTTCCTTACATTTTCCTGGCTTTTCGTTACTTTTATTTATTTGCTGTGCTATTTTTTTATATAAAATTTCGTTAACTAAAGTTGACTTTCCAGAACCTGAAACTCCAGTAACACAAGTAAATAACCCTAATGGGAATTTTACATCTATATTTTTTAGGTTATGTTCTGTTGCACCTTTTACTTCTATTGCTTTTCCTTTTACTTGTTTTCTGCGTTTTTTAGGCACTTCAATTTTCTTTCTTCCACTTAAATATTGCCCTGTTATAGAATTTTCCACTTGTTTTATATGTTCTACATCTCCTTGTGCCATTACATTTCCACCGTGAACTCCAGCTCCTGGACCAATATCTATTATTTCATCTGCTGCATACATTGTATCTTCATCATGCTCTACAACAATTAGGGTATTTCCTAAATCTCTTAATTTTTTTAGGGTTTCTAAAAGCTTGTCATTATCTCTTTGGTGAAGACCAATGCTTGGCTCATCTAAAATATAAAGCACACCTGTTAAACCAGACCCAATTTGTGTTGCTAAACGAATTCTTTGTGCTTCTCCACCAGATAAACTTCCCGCATTTCTTGAAAGTGTAAGATATTCTAACCCTACATCTATTAAAAATTGTAGTCTTTTATTAATTTCTTTTAAAATTAAGTCTGAAATCATTTGTTCTTTTTGAGAAAGCTTTAAGTTTTTTAAAAATTCTTGAGCTTTTTTTATTGACATATCTGTAAGCTCATTAATATTTTTTTCTCCTACTTTTATTGAAAGAATCTCTTTTTTTAGTCTTGCTCCTTTACAAGTTGGGCAATCTAAATTACTCATATACATTTCGTAAAAGTCTCTCATACCTTGAGATTTTGTTTCACTATGTCTTCTTTCTAAAGTTGGAATTACTCCCTCAAATTTTGATGTGAATTTTCTTGTACCTATTGATGACTCGAATTCAAAATCTATTTCATCTTCTGTTCCATAAAGTATTTTTTCTAAAAATTCTCTTGGAAGTTTTTTTATTGGCTTATTTATTTCTACTCCATAATATTTTCCAATAGATTCAAAATACATTTTAGCCATTGTGTCTCCCTTTTTCATTGTACTTGCGCCAAATGCTTTTACCCCATCATATAATGTTTTATTTTTGTCTGGAATTATTAAATCTTCGTCTATTTTCATAAGGTAGCCTATTCCTAAGCAATCTGGGCATGCTCCAAATGGGTTGTTAAAAGAAAACATTCTTGGTGTTATTTCTGGAAAGCTAAACCCACAGTCTGGGCACGCATAATTACAGCTAAACAAAATCTCCAAACTTCCATCTTTTTTCTTTATTCCACCAAATTTTTGTAAATCCATATCTTCTTTTGGAACTACACTTATTACAACCATATTATTTGCAGTTTTTAGTGATGTTTCTACAGATTCTGTAAGCCTACTTCTAATATTATCTTTAATAACTAATCTATCAATAATAAGCTCTATTTGATGTTTTTTGTTTTTGTCTATATTTATTTCATCTGATAAATCATAAATTTCATCATCAATTCTAATTCTTACAAAGCCTTGCTTTCTATATTCTTCAAATTCTTTTTTGTATTCCCCTTTTCTTGCTCTAACTACTGGTGCTAAAACCTGAATTTTTGTACCTTCTGGTAATTCTAATACTTTATCTATTATTTGGTCTATTGATTGCTTTTCTATTTTTTTACCACAATTTGGGCAATAAGGTGTACCAATTCTTGCATATAGTAGACGGATGTAATCATATATTTCTGTAACTGTTCCTACTGTAGAACGTGGGTTTTTAGAAGTTGTTTTTTGGTCTATTGAAATTGCAGGTGACAGACCTTCTATTTTTTGAACATCTGGCTTTTCCATTATACCTAAAAATTGCCTTGCATATGAAGATAAGCTTTCAACATAGCGCCTTTGTCCTTCAGCATATAAAGTGTCAAATGCTAGAGAAGATTTTCCAGAACCTGAAAGTCCAGTAATTACAACAAGTTTATCTCTTGGTATTTCTAAATCTATATTTTTTAAGTTGTGTACTTTTGCTCCTTTTATTATTATTTTATCATTCATTTTCCCTCACATTCCTTTCTAAAAGCACAAACAGTTTATAAAGATCCTGCGGTGTTTATATTTTTTATAAATTATAACATAAAATATTGAATTTTTCTATAATACTACTAAATTTAGGCTAGTAAATAGTTACTATTTAAAGGTTTTAATATAATTTCGCTTTCGAAACATTGAAATATTAATACTTTTCAAAGTTTCTCGGCTCATTTCGTAATTTAAGAAATTCTACATCGATTTTTCGGCACCCTT
>CAMVKF010000084.1 GCA_947168035.1 uncultured Clostridia bacterium
GATAAAGCAGATGAGCTAAGAAAATATCTTATGGAAGTAGGAATAACTTCTGGTGTAAATATTGATGAAGATAGCAAAAGGTATTACCCGTATTCAAATTTAGCTTCACATGTAATTGGATTTTGCGGTGGAGACAACCAAGGGATAGATGGTGTAGAAGCAAAATATGATGATATTTTATCAGGTAAAATAGGGTCTGTTTCAAAAACTACTGATGCTAAAGGGCAAGAGTTGGGGACAGAAGGAGAAAACTATGTTTCTGCTGAAGATGGAGATACAATTGTGCTTTCAATAGATATGACAATACAATCAATAGTAGAAAAATATTTGGCCCAAAGCTGTATCGACAATTTATGTACAGATGGTGGAAACATTGTGGCAATGAACCCAAAAACAGGGGATATTTTGGCTATGGCAACATATCCAAGTTACAATTTAAATGAACCATATACAATAAATAATGAAGAACTTAAACTAAATTGGGATAATATAGACCAAAAAGAAAAAACAAAAGAACTGCAAGCAATGTGGAGAAATAAAGCAATTTCTGATACATATGAACCAGGTTCAGTTTTTAAATTAATTACAGCATCAAGTGCCTTAGAAGAAAAAATAACAGATACAGATAATTCAGGAGAGTTTTGTTGTACAGGAGGAATTACTGTTGGTGGAGCAAGGATAAAATGTTGGAGGTATTATAGACCACATGGCTCAGAAAGTTTAAGACAAGGGTTAATGAATTCTTGTAACCCTGTTTTTATAGGTTTAGGTCAAAAACTAGGAGTAGAAACATATTTTAAATATTTAAACAAGTTCGGCTTACTCTCAAAAACAGGGGTAAAGCTTCCAGGTGAAGCAAATAGTATATTTGTAAAAAAAGAAAAGTGTGGGCCAGTAGAGCTTGCAACAATAAGTTTTGGGCAAAGGTTTGAAATAACACCAATACAGCTAGTAACAGCAGTATCTTCTATAGCAAATGGTGGAAATTTACTTACTCCTAGAATTGTAAAAGCCAAAATTGATGTAAAAACTGGAGAAAAAACAGAATTTGAAGTGGAAAAAAGAGGAGAAGTAATATCAAAAGAAACATCAGAAAAAGTATTGAGTATGATGGAATCTGTAGTTTCAGAAGGTACAGGTAAAAATGCAGGTGTTGCAGGTTATAGAATAGGAGGAAAAACAGGAACTTCAGAAGATGGTGTAAATACAGGTAAATATGTAACATCATTTTGCGGAGTAGCTCCGATAGATGACCCACAAATTGTAGTTTTAGTAACTTTATATAATCCGACAGGGGAAGGAGGTCACCAAGGAGGACGGAGTTGCAGCTCCAGTAGGAGGGCAGGTATTTTCAGAAGTTTTACCATATTTAGAAGTTCAAAAAAGTAGTCAGGGAGAATAATTTTTTTAAAAAAATAAGTATTTATATAAAAAGGTGTAATAAGATTTTGTAAATATAAAATTTTTTAGGATATATATTTACAATCTATTGTAAATATAAAATTATTTCTATATAATACATTTAAAAATATATAAAGGAGGAATTTAAAATGAAATTTTTTATTGATACTGCAAATGTTGAAGAAATTAGAAAAGCAAATGATATGGGAATTATTTGCGGAGTTACTACAAACCCATCATTAATTGCTAAGGAAGGAAGAGATTTTAAAGAAGTTATAAAAGAGATTACAACAATAGTTGATGGACCAATTAGTGGAGAAGTAAAAGCAACAACAACAAAAGCAGAAGATATAATAAAAGAAGCAAGAGAGATTGCAAGTATAAATTCTAATATTGTTGTAAAAATACCAATTACAGAAGAAGGGTTAAAAGCAGTAAAAGCATTATCAAAAGAAGGAATAAAAACCAATGTAACTTTAATTTTTAATTCTACTCAAGCTTTATTTGCTGCAAAAGCTGGAGCTACATATGTTTCACCATTTTTAGGAAGATTAGATGATATAGCGCTACCGGGAATTAATTTAATAGAAGAAATCTCGGAAATTTTTAATAACTATGACATAAATACAGAAATAATATGTGCCAGTATAAGAAGTCCTTTACATATCGCTGAATGTGCTTTAGCAGGTGCTGATATAGCAACTGTTCCATATAAAGTTATTACACAATGTTTAAAACATCCATTAACAGATATTGGTATTGAAAAATTTAGGAAAGATTCAGAGCAGTAAGCTTGGAAACAAATGGATGATAAGCAAAGGCTTTCATCCATTTGTTTTTAAAATTTAAAACTAGAACTCCCATTTTGGAACATATTCTTCTTCATGTTCTCCAAGTTCTTGTATAAAGCCATTTTCTATACCTATATTTTGAACATAATCTTCAATTTCCTTCCATTCTAGTTGTGAAAGTTTTCTATTTATTTTGTCATCATATTTTGCATTATAAGTTGGAAAATATTGTGCCATAATACTTACATATATATCATTAGGTAAAGTTTCTTTTATCCATCTAAGAACTTTTTTACTATTTTCTATATGGTTTGGTAAAACAAGATGACGAATAATTACTCCATTTTGAATAATACCTTGAGAATTAAACTTTGGAGTGCCAACTTGTTTAACCATCTCTTCAATTGCTTTTGTTGCAGTTTCAAAATAATTATTAACTTTTGAATATTGTAATCCTAAATTATTTTCGGCGTATTTTAAATCAGGTAAATATACATCTACAAATCCAGCTAAATCTTTTATTGTATTTACATTTTCATAACCATTTGTATTATAAATAATAGGAAGATTTAATCCATTTTTTTTAGCAATTTTTATAGCTTCTATTATCTGGTATGTATAACTTGTTGGAGAAACTAGATTAATATTATGGACATGATTTTCTTGTTGTTTTAAAAAGATTTTTGCTAATTTTTCTATAGAAATTTCTTTTCCTTTGCCTAATTGACTTATTTCGTAATTTTGGCAATATATGCAATTCATATTACAATTAGAAAAAAATATTGTACCAGACCCATTTTTGCCACTTATACAAGGCTCTTCAAAATTATGTGTACTATATAATCCTATTTTTACAGTATCTTTTGATTTACATCTTCCAATTTCATTATTAGTTCTATTTACTTTGCATTTGTGAGGACAAATTTCACATTTATAAAGCTTTTCTAACACTATTTATCACACTCTTTCTATTTATATGATTTTAATGAATTTTACTATATTTACAAAGAATATTCAAGTAAGAAACCATTTTACTAACAAATTTTAAGATTGTATTGTAAAATGCATATATTTCTGGTATAATTTGCTTGTTAAAAAAGGAGAAGAGAAGATTGAAAGAAATAGAAGATGCAGCTAAAATTATAAAAAATGGTGGAGTAGTAGTATTCCCAACAGAAACAGTTTATGGTATAGGGGTAGATTGTTTAAATGAAGAAGCAATAAAAAAGCTTTATAAAATAAAAAATAGACCATTTACTCAGCCGATAACTATATTAGTAAGTAGTTTTGAAATGTTATATGAATACACACAGAATATAAGCAAAATAGAAGATGCACTAATACATGAATTTTTTCCAGGACCTATAACATTACTTGTGCAAAAAAACGAAAAAATTCCGTATATATTAACAAATAATGGAGAACTTCTTGGAGTTCGTATGCCAAAAAACGAAACAGCTATAAAACTTATTGAAGAGGTTGGCAAACCAATTGCAACTACGAGTGCAAATATTTCAGGAAAGCCAAGTAGTACAAGTATAGAAGATGCTATCTCACAATTTGGAGAAAAAGTGGATTATTATATAGATGGAGGGAAAAGTAAAATAGGAATAGGTTCAACTGTTTTACAAGTCATAGATAATGTTCCAAATATTATAAGAAAAGGAAGTATTACAGAAGAACAAATAAAGGAAGTTATTGCTAAGTTATAATTTAAATATAGTTATTAAAAGAATAAAAAACCAAAAATAGTTAAAAATATATTTAAATGACTAAAGGAGGTTTTTTATTTGTTTTATAAGGTAGAGATAAGTAATGTAAATACATCAAATCTGCCAACATTAAAACCAGAAGAAAATAAAAAATTATTCGAAAAAATGAAACAAGGAGAAACGCAAGCAAGAGAACAATTAATTAAAGGAAATTTAAAATTAGTTTTAAGTGTAATACAAAGGTTTAGAGGAAGAACAGAAAATGCAGATGATTTATTTCAAATAGGATGTGTAGGGTTAATAAAAGCTATAGACAATTTTGATTTAGAACAAAATGTACAATTTTCAACATATGCTGTTCCAATGATAATAGGAGAAGTAAGAAGATACTTAAGAGATAACAGTAGTATAAGAGTAAGTAGGTCTACTAGAGATTTAGCATATAAGGTAATTCAATTTAAAGAAAAGTATAATAAAGAAAAATCAAAAGAACCAACAATAGATGAAATAGCAAAAGCGTTAAATGTAAATAAAGAAGAAATAGCATTTAGTTTAGATGCAATTCAAGACCCTATTTCACTTCAAGAGCCTGTATATAATGATGGAACAGATAATATTTATGTTATGGATCAAGTAAGTGATGCTAAAAATACAGATGAATTGTGGACAGAAAACTTAGCATTAAGACAAGCACTTGAAAGACTAACATCAAAAGAAAAAGAAATAGTATCTAAAAGATTCTTTCAAGGAAGAACACAAATGGAAGTAGCAAATGAAATAGGTATATCACAAGCTCAGGTATCTAGAATGGAAAAAAGTGCAATAAAACATATAAAAAGGTTGTATAATTAGGAATTTTGTGGTATTATATAAAGAATAAATATAAGGAGGATTTAATATGGCAGAGAATAATAAAAAAATTTATAAAATAGAAGAAGGAAAAAAGATTTTTGGTGTATGTGGAGGTTTAGGAGAATATTTTAATATCGACCCAGTTATAATAAGAGTGGTTTGGGGTGTATTAGCATTTGTTTGGGGAATAGGACTTATAGCATATTTAGTTTGTGCATTTGCTTTTCCAACTAAATCTGAATCAGAAAATTAGTTAAAACACATTTGATTTTTTGAAATATTGTAAAATTTTCTCCTATCTTGAATATAATTATTTAAGATAGGAGATTTTTTATGAACGATAAAGGTATGGATTTTAGGAGAAAAGAAGTAATAAATATTACTGATGCAAAAAGATTAGGTTTTGTTCAAGACGTGTGTGCAGATCTTGAAACAGGTAGAATAACATCAATCATAGTACCAGGAACTAATAATAAAATACTAAATTTCTTTTCATCTGAAAATGATATTATTATTGAATGGGAGAAAATTAGAGCTATTGGGGAAGATTTGATTCTAGTTGAAATTTAATCAATAAGGTTAGATGTGAAAGACTAGAATTTGTAGGTTGGAGATTAGAAGTCTAAATTCTAACTTCTAATATTAGTAACAATTTCTATAAATTCCATAAAAAAACTTAAAAAAATCATTGACAAAATTCAAGAAAGGTGATATTATAAGAAAGTACTACATAAAACGACATAAAATATTTTCATAAAAAGTAAAAAATAAGTTAGTAAAAAGAGGGCAAAACTAACAAAAGATGGACAATGAATTTACTAATTTTTTTATACTCAAAAAAAATTTAAAAAACTTTCAAAAAAGTATTGACAAAAAAAAATATGCGTAGTATAATACAAAACGTTCGTTAAAAAAAGAACGAAAAAAGTACATTGAAAAGTAAACAATAAATCCTTTAGAGATAAAAACCAAAACGGTAAAATGTATACCTAAATACATGTACCAAAAAGTAAATTAAAAAAGGAAAAGCGAAGAGCTTTTATTAAAGTCAAAGATTAAAAATCTTGAAATAATTATTACTAATTTAATTTATATAATAAGTAAGAAATTATTAAAGCGGATTTCAAGAAACGAGTAGTACAAGGAGACATGACGAAGACGTACTCATTGTACTTCGAGGAATGTCGACAAAGTAATACGAAGTTTATTGAAAGACGCAAAATTGAACAAGAGAGTTTGATCCTGGCTCAGGATAAACGCTGGCGGCGCACATAAGA
>CAMVKF010000085.1 GCA_947168035.1 uncultured Clostridia bacterium
TCACATTCGATTTTTCTTAAAATATTTATATATTAATCTCTGGCGCGGACTTTAGGCAATTTTAACCGTGAATTGTAACTTTTCAACAAAAATTTATAAATTTTTGTTGAAAATCTATTGACAAAGAAAAAAAAGTATTGTATACTCATTATTGTCGTTTAGATACGCTCCCTTAGCTCAGTTGGTCAGAGCAACCGGCTCATAACCGGTGGGTCCAAGGTTCGAATCCTTGAGGGAGCACCAAAATAAAAGAATGGAATTTTTTCCATTCTTTTTTTATTTTAAATTCCATTCCTTTCTAAAGGCACACATAGTTTGTAAAAGAATTGTGCTTTTGGCTAGGCGGACAAATGAGAAAGAGCGGAGTGTACGAGTTGTACATGAGCATCTTTGAGATAGCAGTCCAACAACGCCAAAACGCAATTATTTTCAAACTATAACTTCTAATTTATATTTTAACCCCGTATTTCTTTTCTTACTATCTATATTATTTATCATATAACCTATTGTTCTATTATCTCCAATTATTATTAAAAGTTCTTTTGCCCTTGTAATTCCTGTATATAATAAATTTCTTGTAAGTAGCATTGGAGCTACTTTTGGTATACACATTATTACAACATCAAATTCACTACCGCTGAGCTTTATGTATTGTAATACTGTAACTATGTTCAATTTGATCTAAGTCTGAAAACTGATACCAAGCTATTTTTTCATCATCAAATTTTATTTCTATTGCTTTTTCCTTTTCATCAATATCAGTAACTATGCCAAATTCTCCATTAAAAACACCTGCTCCAATTTCTTTAGCATTATGTTTTTCCCAATAAATATCATAATTATTTTTAACCTGCATTATTCTATCGCCAACTCTAAATATTGTATTTGCTGTTTCTTTTTCTTTTTTATTTTCCTGCTTTTTATTTAGTACATTTTGAATAACTTTATTTAGTTCTTTTGTTCCTAGCATTCCTTTTTTTGTTGGTGTTAAAATTTGAATATTTTCAAAAAAATCATAATTTCCGAATTTTTTTAGTCTCCCAGTACATAAAGAAATTATTTGTTCTAAAATCTTTTCTTGTGAGGATTCATTTATATAGAAAAAGTCAGCTTTTGAATCTGGCTCCTTTTCTTCTTTTTTTAAAAAGGCCTCTCCTCCATTTACTCTATGTGCATTTACTATTATTTGGCTTTGAGCAGCTTGCCTAAAAATCTTATCCAAATGAATTGTTGAAATTTTCTCAGATTCTATAATATCTTCTAGTACATTTCCGTGGTCCTACTGATGGTAATTGATCAGAATCTCCAACTAAAATTAATTTAGTTCCTTTATAAACTGATTGTAGTAAATAGTTCATTAAAAACATATCTACCATAGACATTTCATCTACAATAACTAAATCCGCATCAATTGGTGTTCCTACATAATCTTTAGCTTTTTGGTATAGTTCATCTTCACTTATTTTACCAATTTCGAGTAATCTATGTAAAGTACTAGCTTCTTTTCCTGTCATTTCTGTCATTCTTTTTGCAGCTCGTCCTGTTGGAGCACATAATACTATTTTATTTTTATGATTTTGGTATATTTCTATAATTGATTTAATAATTGTTGTTTTTCCGTGTTCCCGGTCCACCTGTTATAATTGTAACATTATTATCATTTATAGCCCTTATTGCCTCTTTTTGCTTTTCAGATAATTCAATATGCTGAAATTTTTGAGCATCTTCAATTTCTTCTTCTATATTTTTGATTTTTTTAGAATTTTTTGAATTATTTAAATTAATTAATCTATTACATATTGCCATTTCTGTATTATAAAAGCTTTCTAAATATACCCATTCATCACCATCTTGTCTTTCCTCAATTTCGATTTCTCCTTTGGCTTTTAGGTTTATTATATTTTCTTCAATAAGCTCAACTGAAACATTTAAAAGTTTTGTTATATATTCTTCTAAATTCTGCAAAATTACACATGAATGTCCATTGTAAGTTGCTTGAATTAAAGCATATTTTATGCCACATTCAATCCTTTTTTGGCTAGTTAAGTCTATTCCTATATCAATTGCCATTTTATCAATTTGTTTAAAATCCACTCCTCTTGTTAAATCTATAAGTATATATGGATTTTCTTCAATTTGCTTAATGGCTGTAATTCCTAGTTTATCATAAATTTTTTTTGCATTTTCTATACTAATATTAAATTTTTCTAAAAAACCTACGATTTTCCACACTTCAAAGCCTTCTATAAAACTTTGAGAAATATCTACAGCTTTTTCTTTTGTTATTCCTTTTATTTCTGCAAGTCTTTCAGGGGACATTTTTATAATTTCAATTGTTTCTTCACCAAATTTTTTAACTATTTTTCTCGCTGTTGCAGGTCCTACACCCTTAATTGTTCCATTTCCTAAATATCTTTCCAAAGAATCTAAAGTTTTGGGCATAATTTTTTCAAATGTTTCTACTTTAAATTGCTCACCATATTCCTTATGTTCTACAAATTTACCTACTATTTTTAAATTATCTCCTTCAGAAATAAAAGGTAAATAGCCGAACTATAGTCTCGACTTTATTTAGTTCATCAATATACATCTCTGCAATAGTATAACTATTTATTTCATTTTGGTAAATTATACTTAATACTTCTCCTGAATATTCCAATTCATCTTCCTCTTCTCTGTTTTTTTACCTATTTTAACATATTTTTTTCACAATAACAAGCTTTATTTATACATCAATGTTATGTTTTTTCCTCTAATTTCAATAAATTTTTCTTCCTTCAAATTCTTTAATTCTCTAAACATTGCAGACCTATTTGCTCCTATATAATCTGATAAATCTTTTAACGTAAATGGCAATTTTATACGTTTTTGTCTAGATTTTCTATATTCAATTTCAAAATATTCTAGCAATTTTTCTCTTATTTGCTTTTTTTCTAGAATCTTCATTCTTTCATTTCTTTCTTTAAATTTTGTGTTTATAATGTCAAATAAATTTGCCAAAAAAATATTATAATAAGTATGGCTTATATTTTTAGGGTTTAAAAGTTTATTATAATCTATAACTAGTACTTCTGTATCTTCTTTTGCTATAATTTGTGCACTTTCACTATTTGTTAAAGAAATATTTGTACCAAATACACTATCTTTATTTAATTTTTCCATTATAATTTCATTTCCATTATATTCTATATAAATAATTTGTGCTGAACCCTCTAAAATAATGCCTATAATATTCTCAGTTTTTATAGTTGGCAGAATTTCCTCATTTTTCATAAATTTGTAAGTATGAACCTCTAATAATTCATATAATTTAACTAGCTGAAGCCTTGATAAATCAGCAAATGGGCTTTTCATAAACATCACCAAAAATATTTTAACATTTTTTTAAAAAAGTTGCAAGTGCGACTTTTAATATTTAATCTTTATTGCTAAAATGTATCCGTAAACAAGAGATAACATTTAAAAAAAAATCTCAAAAAAAGGAAAGGAAAGGTACAAAAAATGAAAATAGTAAAAAGAGATGGTCACATAGTAGATTATGATCCACAAAAAATTAGAACTGCTGTACAAAAAGCAAATACAGAGGTTAGAGGTAAAGAAAAAGCTTCTAAAGAGGAAATTGATGAAATAATTCAATATATTGAAGATTTAAATAAAAAAAGAATATTAGTTGAGGATATTCAAGATATAATTGAAGAAAAATTAATGGAATTTGATAAATATCAATTAGCCAAAAAATATATAACTTATAGATATACAAGAGAATTAGTTAGAAAAGCAAATACAACAGATCAAACTATTAAAGAATTAATTGATGGAGAAAATGAATATTGGAATACAGAAAATTCTAACAAAAATGCAACTGTTGTAACAACACAAAGAGATTACCTTGCTGGAATAACAAGTACAGATATAACAAGAAGATTTTTATTACCAGAAGATGTTGTAAAAGCACATGATGAAGGAATTATTCATTTCCATGATGCAGATTATTTTGCACAAAATGCACTTCACAATTGTGAATTAATAAACTTAGATGATATGCTACAAAATGGAACTGTTATTAATGGTGTTATGATAGAAAAACCACATAGATTTATAACAGCAGCAACAATAGCAACACAAATTATTTTGGCAGTTACATCATCAAGTTATGGAGGAGCAACAGTTTCAGTTTCACATTTAGCACCATTTGCAAGAGCAAGTTATGAAAAATACTATAAAAAATATAAAAGTAGAAACTTGCCAGAAGAACAATGCAAAAAATTTGCAAAAGAAGATACTAGAAAAGAAATAGAAGATGGAGTTCAAACATTTAATTATCAAGTAAATTCTATGACTAATACAAATGGACAAGCACCATTTTTAAGTGTTTGTTTATATCTTGGAGAATCTGAAGAATATAAAGAAGAAATTGCTATGATAATAGAAGAATTTTTAAACCAAAGAATTTTAGGTTTTAAAAATGAAAAAGGTGTGTATATAACCCCTGCCTTCCCTAAGCTTTTATATGTTCTTGAAGAAGACAATATACATGAAAACAGTAAATATTGGTATTTAACTAAACTTGCAGCTAAATGTACTGCTAAAAGACTTGTTCCAGATTATATTTCTGAAAAGGTAATGAAAGAATTAAAGAAAAATGAATATGGCGAAGGTGAATGTTATCCATGTATGGGATGTAGATCATTCTTAACACCAGATAGAGCAATGTCTTTAGGAAATATAGCTAAAGCTAAAAACTATGTTGAAGGAAAAGGAAAATATTATGGAAGATTTAACCAAGGTGTTGTTACAATAAATCTACCTGATGTTGCTTTATCTTCAAAACAAGATATGGATAAATTCTGGAAAATATTTGATGAAAGATTAGAGCTATGCCATAGAGCTTTACAAATAAGACATAAAAGATTAAGTAATGTAACTAGTGATGTAGCACCAATATTATGGCAAAATGGTGCACTAGCAAGACTTGAAAAGGGCGAATCTATTCACGAATTACTTCATCATGGTTACTCTACTATTTCACTAGGATATGCTGGTTTATATGAATGTGTTAAATATATGACAGGAAAATCTCATACTGATAATGGAGACCGGAAAAGAATTCGGACTAAAAATAATGGAACATTTAAATGATGCTTGTAAAAAATGGAAAGCTGAAGAAGATATAGATTATTCAGTTTACGGTACGCCAATTGAAGCTACTACCTACAAATTTGCTAAATGCCTAAAAGAACGTTTTGGTGTTGTAAAAGGTGTTACAGATAAAAATTACATAACTAATTCTTACCATGTTCCAGTATTTGAAGAAATAGATGCATTTTCAAAATTAAAATTAGAAAGTGAATTCCAAAGACTAAGCCCAGGTGGAGCAATATCATATGTTGAAACACCTAATTTACAAGATAACTTAGATGTTGTAATTGAATTAATAAAATTCATCTATGATAATATTATGTATGCTGAGCTTAACACTAAATCAGATTATTGCCAAAAATGTGGCTATACAGGAGAAATTTTAGTAGATGATAATTTAGAATGGTATTGTCCAAATTGCGGAAATAGAGACCATAATTTATTAAATGTTGCGAGAAGAACTTGTGGATATATTGGTACTAATTTCTGGAATAAGGGTAGGACGCAAGAAATAAAAGAACGTGTTTTACATATCGACAATAAGGAAGCAAACAAATGAAAAACGTCGTCTTGCTGTGTTAAAATTTTCTTTAAAAATCCTCATGTACAACTCGTACACTCCGGTTTTTAAAGAAAATTTTGCCTTGCAATACTCGTTTTTGATTTGTTCTAGCAGATGAATTGCCAAAATTTAATTCTTTTTCAACATTGAGCAATTACATGCAATACTCGTTTTTGATTTGTTTAAGCGAATTAGCTACAAGATAATGGTTTAAGTTCAAACATGTTCTCGAAACATTGAAATATTAATAATTTGAAAAGTTTCGAATGTGATTGGAG
>CAMVKF010000086.1 GCA_947168035.1 uncultured Clostridia bacterium
CTTGTTTTATTTTTTCTTCTGTTAATATCCAACTTCTATCTAATTCTTGGTTTGATGTTGCAGCTATATGTCTTAACATTAATAGAATATCTCCAATATCTACTACCTTATTATTATTTAAATCTCCTTTTTGATTTACTCTAGTATTATCATTTACATCTGTACATAAAACTATATTTTGCATTAGTAATATCGACATAATTGTTAAAATAAACACTATAATTACATTTTTTATTTTATTCATATTTTCGCTTTTAAAAAAGCTTCCCTCCTTTATGGCATAATTGTCCATATTTTATTATAGCATATTTTACATAATATGTCAAATTTATGTAAATACTCATTTAAAAATACGCACCCTAACTGGTGCGTATTTTTTATAAATTAAATACTATTAACATCTAACTTCTATATTCTGCAAATCTTTAAATGCTGGGTCGTATAAATTTTTTCCTTTATAGTCAAAACGTGAACCATGACATGGACAATCCCAGGTTTTATCTATATTATTCCAGGTAAGTAAACAACCTAAATGTGTACATGTTGGGTTTACAGCATAAATGTTTTCTTCCTCATCTTTATATATTCCAACTGCCTTACCTTCTATTTTGATTATTCCACCATTACCTTTTTTTATTTTATCTATGTTTTCTTTTGGTATTTTAATTCTGCTTGTAATAAATGATTTGGTTACTTGTTCTATCATATTTTTAACTTCAGTTTTATTTTTTATTGGCTCCATTCTTTTAGAATTGTAAATATCTTTGTAATCATTTTCTTCACCCAAGATACTATCTGAAATAATATTTGCAGCTACATTTGAAGAGGTCATTCCCCATTTATTAAAACCTGTTGCTACAAACACATTTGGCATAAATTCTGAAAACTCTCCAATATATGGAACCTTATCTAAAGAGATACAATCTCGTGTATTCCATTTATAAAGTATTTGACTATTTGGAAAAAGTTCCTTAGCTTTTACTTCTAAAAATTTGTAGCCATAGGTATTTTCACTCTCTGGTGAAAACCCTGTTTTATGGTTTCCTCCTCCAAGTATTAATAATCTTTTATCTTTATATTTTGCACTTCGAAATGAAAGAGTTGGTTCATTTGAAGATATATACATTCCATCAAATAATTTATTTCCTATATCTATTCCTAATGCGTATGAAGTAACTTGGTACATTTTCGAAAAATAAAATCCAGGGAAGTTTATAAATGGATAGTGTGAAGCAATAACAACATACTTAGACTTTATATTATAATTTCCACAATATGAAATATATCCATTTTCAAATTTTTTCACATCATTTACTAATGAATTTGTAAAAATTAAACCATTATTTTCTTCTATACTTTTTGCTAAACCTAACATATATTTTCTTGGATGAAACTCAGCTTGTTTTTTTGTTTCAATTCCACCTAAAATTTTAAATGGTAATCCACAATTTGTTATAAATTGTGGATTATTTTTGTCATTTTGTTTATTTTCATACTTTACAATTTGATTTAGAGCATTAATTTCGTTTTTAATTTTTATTACTTCTTTTGGCTCTGTACAATAAATATAATTATTTTGATATTCAAAATCACAATCTATTTTTTCTTCATCTATTATTTTTTTAATATCTTCAATTGCATTTTTATTTGATTTATAGTATTTATAGGCAAATTCTAAGCCAAAAGTATTTATCAAATAATTATATTTTAACCCATGTTGATACGTTATTTTAGCTGTAGTGTGTCCTGAGGCTTTTTTACCAATACCATCTTTATCTAAAATAGCCATTTTTAAACCTTTTTTTGCTAGATAATAACCGGTAGAGAGTCCAACCATTCCCGCACCAATAATACACACATCTACATTATAATTATTGTCTAATTTCCTTTGAATTTCCAAATTTTTAGTTGATTCAATCCAATATGAATTCATAAATAATACACATCCTTTGTTATTTAGGATGTGCAATTTTTCAAATTTAATACTATTTTATTTTTTCTATAAATTCCTCAACCGAAATTGAACCCATATCTCCTTTTTCTCTTGAGCGTACTCCAACACTTTCTTCTTGTACTTCTTTATCCCCAACTATAAGCATATATGGAATTTTTTGCATTGTTGCCTCACGGATTTTGTACCCAATTTTTTCAGATCTTGAGTCTATTTCTACTCTTAGACCTTGTTTTAAAAGTTTTTCTTGTATAGATTTTGCATATTCAATGTGTCTATCTGCAATAGGTAATATTTTTACTTGTTTTGGACATAACCAGAATGGTAAATTTCCTTTTGTTTCTTCAATTAAGAAAGATATAAATCTATCAGAAGTTCCAAGTATTGCTCTATGTATAACTACTGGTCTATGTTCTGCTCCATCTTCTCCAATATAATTTAGCTCAAATCTTTCTGGAAGAGCAAAGTCTAATTGGCATGTAGGAATAGTAACATCATGGCCAAGCACTGTCTGAATTTGTATATCTATTTTTGGTCCATAAAATGCCGCTTCTCCTTTTGCTTCATAGAAGTCTATCTTCAATTCTTTTAAAATCTCTCTAAGCTGATTTTCTGCAGTTTCCCACATTTCATCATTATCTATATATTTTTCTTTATTTTCTTTATCTCTTAAAGAAAGTCGAAATTTAAAACTATCTATTGAGAATCCAAAATCTTTAATATATACTTCAAAAATTAAATTAATTACTTTTCCAACTTCTTCTTTTATTTGGTCTGGTCTTACAAAAAGGTGTGCATCATTTTGGCACATTTGGCGAACTCTCTCTAGTCCACAAACTGCTCCTGAATTTTCATACCTAAAATCATGTGCTAGTTCACCAATTTTTATTGGTAAATCTCTGTATGAACGCATTTCGCTTTTATATATTAACATATGGTGTGGACAATTCATAGGTCTTAAAACTAACTCTTCATTATCCATTTTCATCATTGGGAACATATCTTCTTTATAGTGGTCCCAATGTCCACTTGTTTTGTATAAATCAACTGTTGCTAAACTTGGTGTATATACATGTTCATAACCTAAAGCTAATTCTTTATCTTGAATATATCTCTCTAATACTCTTCTTATTGTTGCACCACTTGGTAAATACATAGGAAGCCCTGCACCAACTAATGGATGAGTCATAAATAACTTTAAATCTTTTCCTATTTTTCTATGGTCTCTTTCTTTTCTATCTTCTAATATTGCCATATATTCATCTACTTGACTTGCTTTAGGAAAAGAAATGGCATAAACTCTTTGTAGCATTTTATTTTTTTCGCTACCTCTCCAATAAGCTCCTGAATTATTAAGAATTTTTATTGCTTTTACTTTTCCAGTACTCATTAAATGTGGGCCTGCGCATAGATCTACAAATTCACCTTGTTTGTAGAAAGAAATTTCTTCTCCATCTTCTAAATCTTCTATTAATTCTACCTTGTATGGTTCATTTTTTTCCTTCATCAACTTAATTGCTTCATCTCTAGGCAAAGTAAACCTTTCTATAGGTAAATCTTCTTTAATTATTTTTTTCATTTCTTCTTCTATTTTTGCTTTATCCTCATCTGTAAATGGTTTTTCTACATCAAAATCATAATAAAAACCTTCATCAATTGCAGGCCCTATTGCTAAACGTGCATTTGGATTTATTCTTTTTACAGCTTGTGCCATTATGTGTGAAGTTGTATGCCAATATGCCTTTTTTCCTTCTAAATCACTCTCAAAAGTATGAATTTCCAATTTACAATCTTTATTAAGCTCATACCTTAAATCAACCACATTTCCATCAATTGTTGCACATGATGCATTTCTTGCTAAACCTTCACTTATTTCTTTTGCAACTTCAAATACTGTCTTTCCACTTTCTACCTCTTTTATGCTCCCATCTTTTAGCATTACTTTAATCATAAATACCTCCTTTTCCCATTTGGGACCGGCACTTTTGGGAATTTATATTTCCCACAAAAAAACACACTCCCCTGGCTAAAATCATCCATAGGAGTGCATATATGCACGGTTCCATCCCGTTTTTTACTTAATTTAAAGATGATATTTAATTTTAACGTTCAAAGCCTAAACAGCTTAAAGGAGGTAGTTTTTCAAATGCGTTTTCTAAAATTGGCTTACAGCGCACCACCAATTCTCTCTTGTAGTAACCTTCATTTTACTTTGTCTCCAAAACGTTTAATTTAATTTGATACAATTTTATACCCTTTTTAAACTTGTGTCAATAGTTTTTTCTTTTATTTTATAAAACTCAGCTATTAGCTTGTCTAATTTTACACTTAAATCATATATAATTCCATAATCTTTTTTCTCTACAATACTTTTGTTTAATTCATCTCTTAATTTGCAAATTTCATCATTTAGCATTTAATATTTCTCCTTTAAGATAAAAAAATGTTTTTTCTTGTATTTTTTTATATATAATAATTATCATATAATTAGCCGTAAGTCAATAAAATTCTAGCATTTTTTATATTTTTCTTACGACTTAAATTTTGTAAAAATAACATTATAATTGCTTTTTTTACTCTATATTTTATTTTACGACAGATAATACCATTTTTTCTTCTTTAAAGTTTTCTTGTAAAACTTTATTTACATAGTCTAAATCTACATTTTCTATTTCATCTAAATATTCGAAAGAATTTATACCTTTCATAGAATCTGCTAAAAACATTCTGCTAATTTCTGTAACATCATCATATTCTTTTATATATTCACCATAAATCATTTTCTTTATTCTTTCAAAATCCTCAGCAGGTACACCATTTCTCAAAAATTTTTCAATTTGTAATTTTGTTTTTTCATATAATTTGTCTGGATCTTTTGAAGTACCTGAAATTAGTATATGTGCATAGTTTTTTCCAAATTCAAAACTCATACTTGGAGATGAATATAAAAGCCCTTCTTGGTATAATTCTTTAAATAACTCTGAACTATCTCCCATTAAAACATTTAATATAATATCTATTGCAATATGTGTTTTAACTTTATCTTCTGGCACACTACACTTAAACCCAATATTAAAAAGAGGTTTTGTTACTGTAAATTTTTGCTCTATTCTTTCTTGTACAATATTTTCTGGTTCATCTTCAAAAATTCTTTTTATTTCACTTACTCTTTCATGTTTTATTATCCTCCTTTTTATTTCTTGCAAAAGACTTTCTGGCTCAAAATCTCCACTTACCACTAAACACATATTACTTGGTGTGTAAAAAGTATTATAACAATTATATAAAACTTCTTTATTTATATTTTTTATAGTTTCTACAGTACCTGCAACATCAAGTTTTACAGGGTGAAAATAGTACATTGCAGCTAGCGCATTTAAATAGACTTTCCATTCAGGGTAATCATCATACATTCCTATTTCTTGCCCTATAATTCCTTTTTCTTTTTCTACATTTTCATCTGTAAAATATGGGTTTTGAACATAGTCCATAAATTCATCTAATGCTTCATAAAAATTGTCTGTACATTCATAAAGGTATGCTGTATGGTCATTTGTAGTATATGCATTGGCTGAAACTCCTATTGCCGTAAGCTTATCTAGGCTATTCACCCCATTTTCTTGTTCAAACATTTTGTGTTCTAGGTAATGTGCTACTCCTTTTGGAACTTCTATTGGTTCTTCTGTACCTGGAACTATAAATTTGTTATCATTTGAACCATAATTTACTCCCCAAATTATATATTTTTTCTTTATGTTCTTTTTAGGTATAATCATAACTGTCATTCCATTTTCTAATACTTCTTTATATAATGTTTCTTTTACTTTTGAATTATATATTTCTTGCATTTTGATTTCCTCCTCTTTATTATTTGAAATTCTTTAGAAAACATTGAAATCTTAATAATTTGAAAAGTTTCGAATGTGATTGGAGTAATTTTAGAAATTCTAAGAA
>CAMVKF010000087.1 GCA_947168035.1 uncultured Clostridia bacterium
ATCTTTTTTTCTAAATCTTCTTCATTAAAAATTTGTACAGCTTTTCTTTTTATTAGTTCTAAATTATCCATTTTTAATATCATTCCTTTCATTCTTTGTATTTTTCTAATTTTATACTATAATAAAGAAAAATGCAAGATATTTCTTGCATTTTTAATATTGATTATAGATTTTTATTTTTATTTTTTCTTAAAAATGATGGTATGTCTAAATCACTTTGTGATGAACTTATATCTTGACTTGATGGAATTGAAGATGTTTTTTTCTCCCATGGTTTTTGAGCTATGCTTCCACCAATTGAACTTAGTATTGGAGATTTTAGTTCATCTGGTTGATCAAAACCTGTTGCTATTACTGTAATTTTTATTTCATCATTCATAGTTGGATCAATAACTGTACCAAAGATTATGTTTGCTTCTGGGTCTACACTACGTTGAATTAACTCTGCTGCAGTATTTACTTCTTGTAAGCCTAAATCTTCTCCACCTGTAATGTTAATAATTACTCCCCTTGCACCTTCTATTGAAGTTTCAAGTAGTGGGCTTTGAATTGCTTCTTTTGCTGCATCTTCTGCTTTATTTTCTCCAGAAGCATGTCCTGTTCCCATATGTGCCATACCTGTATTTAACATTATAGTTTTAACATCTGCGAAATCTAGGTTTACAGTACCTGTTACTGTAATTAAATCTGATATACCTTGTACACCTTGTCTTAATACATCATCTGCCATTAAAAATGCTTCCGCCATAGATGTTTTTCTATCTATTATTTGTAGTAATTTATCATTTGGTATTACAATTAATGTATCTACCTTTGATTTTAAGCTTTCAATTCCACGTTCTGCTTGAGCTAAACGTTTTTTTCCTTCAAATGTAAATGGTTTTGTAACAACACCTATTGTTAATATTCCCATTTCTTTTGCTAAACCTGCAACTATTGGGGCAGCACCTGTTCCAGTTCCTCCACCCATTCCGCAAGTTACAAATACCATATCTGCTCCTCTTAAAACTTCTGAAAGTTCTGTCTTACTTTCTTCTGCAGATTGTGCACCAATGTCTGGGTTTGCTCCTGCACCAAGTCCTCTTGTTATTTTTTCTCCTATTTGAATTTTTGTACTTGCTTTTGATTTTTGAAGAGCTTGTCTATCAGTATTAACAGCTATAAAATCTACTGATTTTATTCCTAAATCTAGCATCCTGTTTACTGCATTGTTTCCTGCACCTCCGACACCTATTACCTTAATTGTTGCGCTACCATCCATCATTGATATGTTACTGTTTTCTTCATATTCCATCATAATATAATTTTCCTCCCTTTAACTATAAAAAAACTCTTTTATTCTTGAAATTACTATTTTTAAAACATTTTCTTTTGAAGTTGTATCTATTTTACTTGATACCGATTTTGCAAAAGGACGTGACGCTACATGCCTAATTAATGCATAACATGTCCTATATTCAGATTTTACAGTACTAATTAACCTTCCTGTTGATATTTTAACAGGAATATTTAAAGCAATTTTTCCTGCCACATCACTTTTATTAATATTTATAATGCCTTGACCTGTAAGTATTACATTATTTATTTTTGATTTAAAACCTTGATTTGTAATTTCTCTATTTATAAGTGAAAATATTTCTTCAATTCTTGCTTCCATAATTTCAATTAATTCTGAGCTTCTTATTACCTTGTTTCTGGTTTCGTCTTTACAGGTATTTAGAACAATTTCATTGTCATTATCTATAAAAGATCTTAAAGCTAAACCATACTGCCTTTTTAATTTTTCTGCTTCTTCTTCTGTAATATTTAAAACAAGTGCTATATCTCTTGTTATATTGTCTCCGTCCTAGCGGGATAGTGTCTGTATATTTAAACACATTTCCATCAAATATACCCATATCTGTATTTTCTGCTCCAACATCAAGTAGCATAATATTATCATTTAATTCATTTTTATCTAAAACTAAGTTTCTCTCTGCTAAAGTTATTGGTATTATTCCATCTATTTCAATTCCAGCCTTTTTGAATATGTTAGACAACTTTCTTATATATTCTTTTTCAGCAAGTATTACTTGTGCATTAACAGTAAAAGATGAGGATAATTCTCCTACTGGGTCTGTTACTACTTTTCCATTGTCTAAAATAATTTGGTTTATATCCACATCTATCAAAATTTTGTTATCTGGTATTTCTATGTCTTTAACTTGCATAATTGCATTCTGCACATCTTTTCCGAGTAATACCAGTAAATTTATCTTTTACTTCTTTTGATACACTATTTTGTACTATTGTTACATATTTTCCTGGAATAGTTGCATAAGCTGAATTTATCTTTAACTCTGTTTCTTCTTCTGCTTGCTTGATAGCATTTGAAATACTTGAACTTATGTCATCTTCATCAACTATCTTGCCCTTTTTTAATCCATTACATTTATGTGAGGTGCAAGTTATTATTTCAATTTGCCCAAAGTTGTTAACCTCGCCAGCTGCCAGGCAAACCTTGGTTGTACCAATATCTACACCTACTATGATATCGCCTATTGCCAAGATAATTCCTCCATATATTCAATCTATTATTTACACGTTTATATATATTACATTTTATGACAAATGTCAATAGGATTTGTTATATTTTTGTAATAAATTTGTAATATTTTTGTAATGTATTTTTGTTGTTTTATGTTAAGAATTCATTATAAATATTGAAATATACTTATTTCTTTCTTTTATTTTTGGACACTTTTGTTTTCGATTTTTTTAGACCACTTATCAATATAATGTTTTCTTATTATAGTTAAGTTTATAAACATTCTTCCTACAAAAACAACTATTGCTGCTAAGTAAATGTCTACATTTAATTTGTTTCCTAAAAAGGTTAATATAATTGAAAGAATACTATTACAGAAAAAGCCTGAAATAAATACTTTAAAATTAAATTCTCCTTTTAAAGTTCCTGCTATTCCTCCAAAAACTGAGTCTAATGCTGCAATTATTGCTATTGCTAAATAACTTGAATATGAGTAAGAAATAGTTGGTGCATTTATTCCAACTATTGCCCCTAATATACATCCAATTAAAATTGCAAAAAAAACCATTTTTATCATTCCTTTCCTTGTTTTGCATTTTCTAAACCACTTGTTTCAAATTCACCGTTATATTTTGAAATTTGAATTTTATTTTGTTTTTGTACTTCTGGTCTTATACCTGTTAAATTTAATTGTTCGGCATATCCGCCTTTTCCAAAAATACTACTTTCTAAATATGAACTATTACCAATAGCCTTTATAACATATGTACTTGATCTTATAAATTTGCCATTAATTTTTATAGATTCTCCTATATCGACAATATATGTATTATATACAATTCTTTCATCATTAATTGATATTGCCTCTGCTCCACTATCTTTTAAGTAATTTATAATATAAACTAAATCTTCTGCTTTAATTGGTGTAACTTCTTCATCTTCTGAAAGTTCAGATTGTTTTTTTTCTGTTAAAGTAATAATTACTCCTGCTCCCTCTACATCTGTTTTTCCAAGTGCTTTTTCTAAATTTTCTAATTCCTGTTCTAGATTTTCTTTTGTTTTGTAATCTGACAAATTTTCTTCTTTATACGAATTAAGAGTGGCTAATGTCTCTTCGTACTTTTCTTTTGTTTCATCATATTTGTTTTTCCAATTTGCAAGCTGTTGCCTTAGTTCTGCTTCTTGCATTGTATCAATATTTGCATCTTTTGTTTCTTGTACCACTTTAAATTGCATAAAAATAATCATTGTTAACAAAAAACATACTATGCTTATTGTAATTGTCATAATTATTTTTGCTTTTCTCATAAAATCACCTCTTTTTTACAGGTCGCACAGTGTACGAACCTTACACTTTTTATAATTTATTTAACATTAATATTTTTTAAATATTTAAAGGTTATAATTCCTGTATATTTTGGAATTTCTATGTTAGAACTCTTTTTTATTTCTACACCTTTTCCTAGGTTTGCAAATTTTTCAAGTGTTCCTCCTGGTCTATTTAAAGTTGATAAAACTTCTACTTTTCCAATCGCTAATATTTGTATTGGTGAGCTTATTTTTATTCCATTAACTAGTATTACTCCTCCATCGCAGACTATAGAAGTTGTACTTACAATCCTTTGCCCATTTATAGAAATTGCAGTTGCACCTGCGTTTTTCAATTCATTAATAACGGCTAAAATGTTTTCTGCATGAACAATTAAACTATCTGTGTCTAAAATTTGGTTGTCAGAAGCTCCATCTGTAAGAGTAATTGAAATTCCTGGACCTTTTACATCAGTATTTCCAAGTAATAAATTATCTGTTTTTATCTTACTTTCAAGTTCTAAAAGTTCTGCATTATTGCTTGTTGCTTCTTGTCTGATTTTTTGAAGCTCTTCATCTGCTTTTTCAAGTTCTGCATACTGGCTTTCATATCTTTCCTTCATTCTTAGAACCTGTGTTTTAAGACTACTTTCAGTTTGGTTAGAGCTCACTGTGGTTCCATTTCTATTTACTGTATTTATTTGCACTACAATAGCAATTGCTAAAATAAAACCAATTATGCCAAAAATAATCATTTCTGTTTTTTTATTCATCATCACTCACATTCCTTTCTTTCTCAACACTACTACTAGTTTGGAAAAGAATTAAATTTTGGCAAGGAATATTTTATTCAAAAGGCAAGGGCGCATATATTTTATATGTAACCGCGTTTTGAATGAAATATGACATAGCCAAAATTGTAATTATTTTTCAAACTTCTCTAAAATATGGTTTAAAACCTGCTGATATATCTCCATTTACAAATATTGTTCCTGTTTTCCCTTCTTCTTTTTCTAAAATTTTTTGAACATATAACATTTTATTAATTAAATTTGAGGCATCTCCAATATATATTTTCTTTGCCTTAGCTTCTAAATTTAAAATATATTCTTTTTCTATATTAATTTCTGTAATTAAGTTGTCGATATTTATTGTTTTTGCACTTTCCATAATTTTATTTATTTTACTTAAAGTCTCTAAATCTTTTGTTTCTAGTCTTTTTTTATTTAATAAATCATTTTCTAATATTGTAAATCCAATTATTATTGGAACATCTTTTTTTAAAGTTGAATTTTCAAGAATATATCCATTTTTATCTATATATACAAAACTATTTATAAGGTTAATTTGATATTTAATTTCTCTTTCTTTAATAGATATTTTTACAGTATTTGGAAATACTTTATTTATTTTAACATCATCCACATACATATTTTCTTTAATCTTACTAATATTTTTGTTACCATATTTGAATATATTTTCACCTAACTTTATGCCAGATATATTTATAATATTTTCTTTTGTTACAATGTTATTGCCAACCACCTCAATTTTTGACACATTAAATATAGGGGCTTTTAGCAAAAAAACAATAATAACTCCTATTAACAAAATACTGCTAATGAATATACTTACTTTCTTTTTGGAAAGATTTCGTTTTTTATTTTTTTTATTATTAGGCTTTTTCTGTTTTGTGGTATTATTGTTTTTATTTATACCTATTACAATTTCGTTATTAAAATTAAAATTAGATGTTTTAATTTCCTTTTTTTCCCTATTTTGTGGCTTTTTGACTTTAACATGGCTTTCTTTACCATTAATACGTTTTGTTACAAATACCTTTTTTTCTCCATCTGTCTCATTTGTAATCTCATCATCTGAAAAATATAAAGTTTTTCCGTCCTTTTTGTATATTCATAAAACAAATTCCATTCCTTTTTTAAACTTAAAATATATTTTATACTAAACTCAAAAAAATAGCAAGATTTTTGCTATTTTTTATATAACTTTTTGCTAATAGATAATTAAAAAAGTAAATTCAATTTAAAATATAAGTGAACATAACTAAG
>CAMVKF010000088.1 GCA_947168035.1 uncultured Clostridia bacterium
CAAATACTATGGTTTCGGTTTTTTTAAATAAAAAACCATTATCTAGTAACGAAATCTTTTTGCTTTTTGTTACAATTCACAGCTTTTAAGTTTTACTAGTCCTGCAACGGTCAAAACTTTTTATTTTAGTACTCGGGTCTTCCCACTGGAGCTGTAACAATGCTCCGCATTTAACAGCTCTCAGCGGTCCCCCCGAGACCCTCGCTTAAAATAAAAAGTATCGACCTGCGCGGACTTTTGGCGATTTTAGCTGTGAATTGTAGCTTTTCATTTCGCATTATTTTATATTTAATTCAAATGGTTCTGATATGTGGTAGGTGTCTTCTGTTTTACATACTATACTTTCAAATTTGTAGTTTCCTTCATTTATTACAAGTAGTGGCAAAATTATAGATTTGCATTCTTTTGTTTTGTATATTGTAACATAATCTATATTGTTTGCTTGAACATAGTATTTAGCTTCTCCATCATATGTATTATAGTTTTTTGCAAGTCTTAATGAATTTGGAAGTGCTATTCTTAAGTTTCCCTCATATTTATAGTTTTCTCCAAAATTAATTTGTAATTGTATAGTATTTGTTTTTTTGAATTCACCCTTGCTTTTTAATGTTATATCTTTTACCAAATTTTGATTTTCAATATTTTCTATTGATGTTTGGTAATAATATGATACTATTAAATTATTTGAGGTTGTTTCAAAGTTTATTTCGCTTAAATCTTCATCATTTATTACATATGTTTTTACCTGCATAGGGTTTATTTCAAAGGTTTCTGCTATATTTTTAGCTGTAAGTTTTACAGTTTCTTTTGAGCTAAGCTCTACCATATTATTTTCAAAATATGATAAAATTGCAAATCTTACATATTCGTCTGCTGGGTTTTTCTCAATTATTTCATCAATTTTAGAAGATACTTCTTTTTTATTTATAAATGTTTCTATTATTGCAATTATTGATTTATATTTTTCTTTTTCTTCTTCATTTAAATTAATTTTATTGTATAAATCCTTTGCATTTTGGAAATCACCTACAAATTCTAAGCTTAAAGTTACTAAAAGTTTATTGTAATTTTCTATATTTTCCTCTTCTTTTAAATAAATCAAATCATTTAATACTGGCTTATTCTCAGCAGATTTAATTAAATAATATTCAAATACATTATCTTCTGGTCTTAATTGGCTTTCATTACCATAATAATTTTGACTATAATCTTTTGCATAAAATTTTGTAAGTGCAGTAAGAATAAGGTCTTCTTTACTATTTTTCAAGTTTTTTAAATAATTATTTTCTCCAAAATGCTCAAACATATTGTTTATATAGTTTATTGTGTAAGATGAGCCATATATTTTTTCTTTTATGTTTTGTACTTCATTATAGGCAATTTGAGTATCTAACCTTTCTGTGGTAGTACTTTCTATAAAATCAATATATTTTACATATTTTTCTAGTTCTTTATTGTATATTTCTAGCACTATTGGATTTTTAGTTGGTTTTATTGTTGCTTTTTGGTTAATTGAAGTTGTGGTTTTAGTTTTTATTTCTTGAGTCCCTTTACTTACAGTAAATTCATATTCTATAGAGTCTTCTACTTCTCCTACTTTTGCTTTAATTACTGCGTGATATGAACCTATATCTAATTTTCCAAAGTTTGATGTTGTATATACATTTGAGATTCCTTTTGCAGTTAAAGTTTTATTTATTTCTTTTATAGTAAATTCATATTCTACCTCTTGAGTTTGAGGAGTTACAGCTGTTGCGTTTAAAACCACATCATCTGTATCTTTTAAACCTCTTGGGCTTGTAGATTGTACAAAAAAGTCTAATTTAGAAGTTATAGTTTGCTTATTTACTCCAAGGTATAAATCCTCATTTGCACTTTGTGCTGTAATTCTATATGTTGTAACATTATCTGGCATTTTAAAGGTTAGTTTTGCTATTCCATTTTTATCTGTCGAAACTTTACCAAAGTAAGCAGTATCTGCAAAATTTGCTCTAGTGGTTCCATCTCCTCCGCCACCTGCTCCACCTGCAGCTTCAAATAGAAAATCTGTATAACTTGAGTATGTATAAATTGGGTATGATTTACATAAATATATTTGTTCTGTTAAATTTATATAGTCATCTTCTATATTAAATACGGCTTCATTAACTACACTTATGTTTACATCTGTTTTTATTGGTTTTCCGTTGTTTGTCACCTTTAGTTCTAAATTTACTTCTTCTCCTGGTTTATATTCTTGTTTGTCTGTTTTTATTTCAATATTTACATTTTTTGTTTCTTCGTTAAAGTCAAAATATCTTGGTGGCATTCTATAAAATTTACCATCTTTAAAATAACTAGATACTATTTTTATACCTGGAAAATCAGTTTGTTCAAATTTATAATTTATAGTATTTTCACTCGTTACATCTACTTTTGAAATATTTTCTTTAAATACTGCATATAAAAGCTTTCCTTCATTTTTTATTTCGCTTTCGCTAGCACTTTCAAGCTTTAATTCTATATTATCTCCAATATTAAATTTTTTTCCTTCTCCATCTTCTTTATTAAGAAAATATCTGTACATATCATATCTTTCACTTGAATAATTACTCCATTCATTTATATACAAGTCATAATCAGGACTTTCTCCAGCTTCACCACTAAACCAAACTAAAGTACCAGCACTATTATTGTTAGATACATAAAAGGTATTTAGTATTTTTTTATTGTTTTGGTCTTTATAGCTTAATTCTAAGGTGTAACTGTACCTTTTATCTTCAGTAGATTTTTGTAAGCTTCCTAATTCTTCTTTTTTTACTTCAACTAATCCATTTGTAGATTTGACTTTTTTGATATTTTTTATACTTCCTTTATAATTGTTGTATCTGTAATTAGGAACATTCTCTTTTTTGTATTCACTGTAGTAATAATTCTCTATATATCTTTCACTAATTTCTTCTATAAGTTTAACTTCAACTTCAGTTTCATACTCTCCATTATATAATTCATGTCCATCATATGATACTTTTATGTCTTTTGTTTGATCTAATTTATGCAATTTTAATTTATATGTATTATCTTCATTTAGTTCTTCTCCATAAACATCTCTTTGTAAAACTGGAATATCTATACCTTCGTCATTTTTATTATACTCATTTTCGTCACCATTAAAAATTCGAATGTTTTTATAATATATTGGCAAACTTCTTACTTCTTCTTCATCTTCTAAATATATAGAAAAATGTGCAATTCCGTTTTCATCTGTTAATTTTGTATCTTTATAAAAATCGCCACATTCTATTGTTACTTTTTTATTGGGAACATTTAAACCTGTTATATGTGTTACTTTTACATCAAATTCATAATTTGTTCCGGCTATTCCGTATTTTTTATTGTTTATTACTTCAAATGTATAATTTTGTAATTCATAATTTTGGATTGTTATATATCTTGTAGCTACTTGTTGGTCTTTGTAATATAGGGTTACATTTTCTATTTCAACATCAAAATGATTTTTTAAATCTATTTTATATACAAAGTTCCCATTTTCTTCTATGTTTATTTTTTTCCTTCCTTCATTTCCTAATTCTATATAAAACTCATCTTCTACATTTCCATAAAATAAACTTTTTGGAACAAATCCCCATATATTTATTGTATCTGTATTTTTATATAAAGGTCTATCTGTGTAAATATAGCAATTTGGGTAATTTTCGAAACTATAATTACATATACCTATTAGTAATTCATCTTCAACTTTTGCATATTTTACTTTTTTAGAATTATCTGTTATATTTTCAAATTTTGCAATTCCTTGGTTATCTGTTTTTATTTTTTTGCCTAAATATTCTACTTCGATTCCGTTTGCTAAATCATTTTCTTTTGCCACCCAAAATAGTACATCTCTTTCTGTTACCATACTATATGTTGCTAAGTTTGAAACTTGTATTGGCACATTAAACAATTCTTTTCCTTTTGTATTTTTTACTATTGCTACATAAAATCCACTTGGCAAAGTATTTTGTAGTTCTATGCATTTTCTATAATCTTCTTTACATTCTATATCTTTAGCTCCATAAGTCTTATATTCTTTAGCATTATCGTAATTTTGGCTTTCTACATAATTTTTAAATTCTTCAATATTTTCAAATCTTCTTATTTCTATATTATTTGTGTCTACATTTACTTTTTCATCTTTATTATATACTATTTTTCCTTTTTCATCTGGTTTTAAAGTAAGTATTCCATCTAATGTTAAACTCTCATAATAAGCACCACCATATCCGTTTTTTCCAACAAAAAAGTTAAATTCATAATCTTCTTCTAAAACTTCGTCTTCTGCCTTTATTCCTTTTTTAACTTTTACTTTGTATTCTCTTTCTTCTAACTCTTTTGCAGGTGAAAATCTCCAAATATTTCCAATATGGCTCCAAGCACCTTCTATGTTTGGTGTAATTTCTACATAATTCTCAAGATTTTCTATTGATGCATAGGAAATTTCTATATCTATTACAGTATTTTTTGAAACATCCTGTGAATTGTCTGCTGGATATGTTTTTGTTATACTTAATTTTTTAGAAGTTTGGTATGCCCAGCTGTCTTGAGTTATTTTGTTTTTTACATATTGGAGTTTAAGTATTGTATTGTCTGGTATGTTTTGTTTAAATTTTAACTTATATTCATTTGAATTTAAAGTTTTTTCTATTGTATATTCTAAAGCAGGCTCAATATATATGCTTTTTTGTATATCTTCTACACTTACATTATTTCCCTCTACCTTTATTATAAATTCTGAATTATTACTTAATATACCACCTTCTAATTTTGTTGGCTCTATTGCACTAATACTTACTAAATTGCTTTTTTGCTCTATGTTTAAAAGAGGGGCATTTTGTAAATTCATTCCTATTGCGAACACTATAACTACAACTGCTGCAATTGATAAAACTCTTGAAAAAGTTTTAAATTTTTTTCTTTCTTTTTTTACTTCTTGCTCTGGTTGCTTAAATTCTTTAGATTTTGCTTTTATTTTTTCTTCTTCTATTTTTTGCTTTATTTTTGCTTCAAATTCTTGTGATGGTTTAATATCTACTTTTAATTTTTCTTTTAAAACTTTATCTAATTCGTTATTATCCATTTAAATCCCTCCTTTCAGTGTTTTCATCTTTAGTCAGAATTTGTTCTAACTCTTTTCTTGCTCGAGATAGTCGTGATTTTACTGTACCTTCTGGTATTTCTATAATTCTTGCTATTTCTTTTACACTAAAATCTTCAATATAATATAAAATAACTATTTCCCTTAAATCTTTATTTATCTTTTTTAATAGTTCTTTTATATTAACCTCACTATATGTATCAATATGCTTCATTTGGTCTAAATTCTGGTTGTTTTCTAAATACACTATCTTTTTGTTTTGATTATAAATTTTGTAACATTCATTAATAAGTATTCTAGTTAACCAAGTTTTAAAAAATTCTTCTTGTCTTAATGAAGCAATTTTTTCAAAAACTATAACAGTTGTACTTGAAATTGCATCATATATTTCATCTTCATTTTTTAGAATACTAAAAGCTACTTTATATAATGAATTCATATTTTCTTGTACTAATTTGCCAATTTCATCTACATCTCCTTGTTTTGCTCTTTTTATAGCTTCTAAATCCATTTTTAAAATCATCTCCTTTTTCCCTTAGATGTTACTAGTCAGCCTTACGCACTTCATTCAAAAATATATATTAATTAAGGCTGACTAGTAACCTTTAGTTATATTTTAGATATATTACTTTTGGTTTTGGTTCATTTTTAATCGAGTAGAGGATAATTCTTAATGAATTTCTCCCCTCTCACACCACCACAT
>CAMVKF010000089.1 GCA_947168035.1 uncultured Clostridia bacterium
AGTATGTTTATTTATTTTATCCTTAATCATGTTGTTTCCTATTCTTATATTAATTTCTTGTTTTTTGTCACTTTTATTTAAAACAATAATATAAATTTTTTCATTTTTTAAACTTACAACTTGCAAGCTACAATCTCTTGAATAATTGCTTGTTGCAACTACTTTTGCATTTCCTGCTATTCCTAAATGTTTTAAATAATAAAATATAGGCGTTTTTATATATTTTTTTGAATTTTTTTCTAAAATAATTGGACTTTTGCAAAAATTGTTTTTATGGTTTGGACCTCCTTTAAAATCTAGCAATAAGTTCCAATCTATAAATGCATTTAAATTATGGTGCAAGCCTCCTATTATTTCATTTAAATAATATTCTCCATCTGTAATCCATTTATTTTTATTGTATTTTGAGTAGCCACAACACATTTCTGTTTCAAATAATAATAACTCTGGATAGGCTTTATTTATTAAATCTAATTCTTCAAAAAAAGCTCCTGTGTACCAATGAAACCCTACTGCTTTAACCTTGCTATTTGGTTCATACAATGCTTTTATTACATTGTATAAGTTATCTTTATTATGCTCCCAAAGCATTATTTTTGTTGTTTTTAATTTTGGAATTAAGACATTATATATTAGCTCTTTCATTTCATCTATACTATATTTACAAGATTCCCAAGTTTGGCTTGCAAATGGTTCGTTTTGAATACATAAATAATCTATATTTATATTGTAAAAGCCATAGTCTTCTATAAATTTTATTAAGTAATTTGCATATTCATTATACTTGTCTTTTAGCAATTTGCCTCCATATAAAGATGAATTGTTTTTAAATTGTGCAGGAGGGCTCCAAGGTGTTGCAACAATTTTAATATCTTTTATTTTCTTTATTTCTTGAATTATTTTTACATTATTTTCAAAGTCTGGCAAATAGTCTGGAGCAGATTTAACCGAAAAGTCGGTTGAACCTATTGGTAACCTTAAAAAAGAGTAATTTAGTTCTTTAAAATAACTATTTATTATTTCTTTTTGTAAGTTTTCTTCTAATTTGCCTAAATTAAAAATAGTTGAATTTGTAAGTGCTCCACCTAAGCCTTGCCAATTTTGCAATTCAATTTCTGGGTGAACATTTATTATGTTATTTTCTTCTGCTTCATTTTGATATACTTTTACTTCTTCTTGTTTAAAATATTTATTGTTTAAAATGTCTGTTATGTATTTTTCACATTTAGTTAAAGACATTTCTTTATTGTTTTCTAAATTATTTGGGCTTATGTTTAACAATTTATTGCCTCCCTTCTATACAACTAAAGGAGCACTTTTCCAAAAATATTTGGAGTGCTCCTTGTTTTAATTTTTATTTTGCATAATCTACTATTCTTTTTTCTCTTATAATGTTTACTTTTATTTGACCTGGATATTCCATTTCGTCTTCTATACGTTTTGAAACATCTCTTGCTAAAACTACCATTTGGTCATCTGTAATTTTGTCTGGTTTTACTATAATTCTTACTTCACGACCAGCTTGAATTGCAAATGATTTTTCTACTCCATCAAATGAGTCTGCAATTGTCTCTAAGGTTTCTAGTCTCTTAATATATGCTTCTAAAGTTTCACGTCTTGCTCCTGGTCTTGATGCTGAAATTGCATCTGCTGCTTGTACTAAAACAGCTTCTGGAGTTTGAGGCTCAACATCACCGTGGTGTGCTTCAACTGCATTTATAATTAATGGGTTTTCTTTGTATTTTTTTAGAATGTCCACACCAATTTGTATGTGTGTTCCTTCCATATCGTGGTCTAAAGCTTTTCCAATGTCATGCAATAATCCTGCACGTCTTGCTCTTTTAGCATCTAGCCCAAGTTCTTCTGCCATTATTCTTGCTAAGTTTGAAACTTCTATAGAATGGCTAAGTACATTTTGCCCATAACTTGTTCTATATTTTAGTTTACCAAGTAGCTTGATTATGTCTGGATGTAGATTATTAACTCCTGCCTCTAATGCTGCTCTTTCTCCCTCATCTTTAATTATAGTATTTAGCTCTTCTTTTGCTTTTTCAACCATTTCTTCAATTTTAGCAGGATGTATTCTTCCATCATCGATTAGTTTTTCAAGTGCTATTCTTGCAACCTCACGTCTTAATGGGTCAAAACCTGATAAAATAACAGCTTCTGGTGTATCATCTATAATTAAGTCGATACCTGTAAGGGTTTCTAATGCTTTTATGTTTCTTCCTTCTCTTCCTATTATTCTTCCCTTCATTTCATCACTAGGTAAAGCAACTATTGATACAGTTGTTTCAGAGGTATGGTCTGCTGCACATTTTTGTACTGCATATGTTATGATTTCTTTAGCATTTTTTGTTGCCTCTTCTTTTGTTCTTTGGTTTAAATCTCTAATTAATTTTGCTTTTTCTGCGGTGATTTCTTTTTCCATTTGTAAAAGTAATTCTTTTTTTGCCTCTTCCTCTGTAAGATTTGCTATTCTTTGCAATTCTTGAATTTGCTTGTTGTAAATTTCATTTACATCTGCTTTTTTAAGTTCTAGACTTTCAAATTCTCTGTCTAAATCCTTTTCCCTTTTTTCTAGACTGTCTGAACGTCTTTCTAGGTTTTCTTCTTTTTGAATCATTCTTGATTCTTGTTTTTGAATTTCGCCTCTTCTTTCTTTAATCTCTTGATCTAATTCTTTTCTGTTGCTCATAATTTCTTCTTTAGCTTTAATAATTTCTTCTTTTTTCATATTTTCAGCTTGAGTTTTAGCTAAATCGATTAATCTTTTAGCTTCTTTTTCAGCACTTTCGATTTTAGATTCTGCAACTTTTTTTCTTGTTATCATACCAACAAAAAAACCAATTGCCAATGAGATTAAGAAAGTTGCGATTACGATCATGCTATTCATAATCTTACACCTCTTTCTTATTTAATTTTCAATGTTCGAATAAATATATATATTAAAATTTGAATTTTTTATTAGATATATTCTTCTACCTAATTAGTATACCATTTAAGTAGCTAAACTGTCAAGAGTAAAAAAAGTTTATTTTAATTTATTGTTACAATTTATTTTTTATCCAGGGGGGACAAAAAGAACCGGTACTGATGTCTACTTTTTAATTTATCTTTAATATTGTTTTTACTATTCCTCCATCTAAAAAATTCGAGAAGATGTTTTTTAGTATAATTAATACAATTGGCCCTATAAACATACCTAATACTCCAATTAATCTAAAACCTGTATACATAGAAATTATAGTAAAAATTGGATGTATTCCTAATTTTGAGCTTACTATTTTAGGTTCTATTATTTGCCTTACAATACTCATTACTATCCATAACACAACAATTGCTATTCCTAGTTTTAAATCTCCATCTAGAGAGCATATTATTCCCCAAGGAATCATAACCGCTCCTGAACCTATTATTGGAAGTGCATCAACAAAAGCTATTCCTATTGCAAATAATAATGGGTATGAAATGTTTAAGCCTACAAATTTAAAAATATATAATCCAACTAAACAAATTATAAATGATATTAAAATTAATATAGCTTGTGCTTTTAAATAACCACCTAGAATTTTTATAAGTTCTCTTATGTGTTTTGTTATTTCTTTCATCCACTTTTCTGGAAGATGGTGTTCTAATTCATCTATCATGTAAATTTTATCTGTACATATAAAATATAAAGCTAGAATTGTAATTACAAAATATAAACCAAAAATTGGAATTTTGGTTATTGCATCTACAGATTTTGTAAAAAAATTTTGAAAGTAATTTGATATTTTTTGTAATATTGAAAAACTGCTTTCTTGTATTATATTTAAAATATTTTCAGATACTTTTAATTTGCTTATATCTATATAATTTATTATTTTTTGAATTTGTTCATTTGCTTTATTATAGTAGTTTCCAAAACTTGCAAGAAGATTGTTTGATTCAGAAATAAAAGTTGTTATTCCCCATACTAGTAATCCTGCTATTAAGCAAAATGTAATTATAAATACTATAATGGAACTTGCTCTTCTAGATAGTTTTGTTTTTTTCATTATTTTTCTTATTAATGGTTCAATTAATAAAGATAGTAAAAATGCTATTAAAAATGGCATATAGAATATTGCAAGTTTAAATGCAATATATATGCCTAAAACCGAAATTACAAATAATACTATTCTTTTTAATACACTTGTCCAATATGTAAGTTCTTTTTTCATTGCGTATCTCCTTGCATAATTTTTTAATAACTAGAATTTGTTATATTCACAGCTTTTAAATATATCTAGTCTTGCCTAACGTGATTAATACTTATTTTTTTCCTTTTTCTAAAATTTATACTTTATTTTTACTGTTTAAACGCTTTTAATTTATAATTATCTTAAAACATTTGATATATTAATAATTCTCAAAGTTTCTCGGCTCATTCCCATTTGGGACGGTCCTTTTTGGTAAATTTGCCAAAAAGGACCGTCCCCAATTGAAAATTTCCCAAAAAAGAACCGGTCCCAAATGGGAAATTAAAGTGCCGCATTAAAAACTGCTCCTAAATATTTCATACTGCATAAGGTTTGTTCTAATGTATTTCCTGTTGCTCCTACTTCAATTATACAAGCTGCTTTTCCTAAGTTCTGATTATATCTAGAATTTCTTAAAACTATTGGTTTAAAAAGTCCTGGATACATCTCATTTGCTTTTTGTTGTATTTTTACAGCAAATTTTAGGTTTGTTTGCCAATTTGGGTGGTTTAATCCACCGCCATTTGACCCCATAACAAACATTAATTGTGCACAATAGTCTTCTCCTATTTTTACAAGTGGTGCATAATTTTCTTTGCTACCTATAGCATCTCTATGTAAATCTATTATAATGTCTGATTTAAAGCCATTTAATATGTTTTGTACTGTTGAAAAAGACCTCGAATATGAGCCTGTGTATGCAGGGTAATCGTGGTATTTTTTATTATGTGTAACTGTAAAACCATAATTATTTAAATAACTTGTAAGCTCGTCTCCTACTCTTGCTACAGAATAGTTTAAGTCTGTTGTTCTATAATTTCCTGTAGCTTCGTATTTATAGTTTTCACTTTGTGTATAACTTTCACATGTGTGTGTATGAAAAATAATAACATTTTTTTTATCTATGTTTAAATTATTAGAATTTAATAGTTCTTCTGTTAATTCAAAATTTGTTTCGTTTTTTATTTTTACCCCTTGGAATTCTTTATTAAAACTTTCTGGTATTGGGTTTTGAGTAACTACTTTAGTTTCTGCATTTTGTATTTCTACATTTTCGGTTTTTTGAACATTTGTATTTTCTATATTTTGTGTAGTTTCACTACTAGTTTGTTCTTTTTCTAATTTATTTTCTTCTACCTTAAATATATTTGAGCCAATTTTTAGTTTTGAGGTGATTTTAGCTTTTTCTTTGTCTTGCTGGTTTTCTTCTGTTTTTTGTACATCTATGTTATTTTCAGAAATATTTTTTATTATATTACTTTCTTCATTTATTATGTTTTTTGAATATTCGTAGATACTAAATTTTTCAAAGTTAAAAGGATTATTAATTATTAACTTTTTACCTATTAACCTACTAAAGACATAGATTAAAATTAAGATACTTCCAATTTTAACTATGTCTTTTAATTTTATTATTGTAACTTTGAACATATATCTTACTCCCTATAATTATATATATTCAGTTACTCTTTTAAATATGCATTTGCCTGTTTTTTATTATTAGAAAATCACTAAAAATCAAAACACTGAAATATTAATAATTCTCAAAGTTTCTCGGCTCATTTCGTAATTATAAGAAATT
>CAMVKF010000090.1 GCA_947168035.1 uncultured Clostridia bacterium
GCCGAAAAATCGATGTAGAATTTCTTAAATTACGAAATGAGCCGAGAAACTTTGAGAATTATTAATATTTCGATGTTATTTAAGTACATTTAAATTTAAATCGTTATCTATTATCAATTTATTAAGTCTTTATTTAGTCTTTTAATCATTTACTATTGCGGTTTTGGTTCCATCTGAAAAAGTTAATGTTATTTTATCATCTTTTTTCAAATCTTTTGAGGATTTTACTATTTTATTCTCTTTTTGCACTAAGCTATAACCTCTCGACAAGGTCTTTAGTGGACTTAGTGCATCAAGTTTTGAAACTATTGCTTTAAACTCTTTTTCCGCTTCTTTATGCTTTAGATAGATTTTTGACTCCATTTGTTTTATAAATTTATCAATTTTTAAGTAGTTATTTTGAATATTTGCTAATGGCTCAGCAAAAGCTTTAGCATTTTTTAAATTATTTAATTTTAATTTGCTTAAATCGATTTTTTTGTTTATATTTACCTTTAATCTCTGGTTTAAAGTACTTATTTTATTTTTAAGTTCATTTACATCTAAATTTGCAAGTTCTGCTGCAGCAGATGGCGTTGGCGCTCTTAGGTCTGCTACAAAGTCTGCTATTGTAAAATCTGTTTCATGTCCTACTGCAGAAATTATTGGAATGTTTGAAGCAAAAATTGCTCTTGCTACATTTTCTTCATTAAAAGGCCATAAGTCTTCTAATGATCCTCCTCCTCTTGCTAATATTATTACATCAGCTAAGTTGTTTTCGTTCACAAATTTTATTCCTTTTGCTATTTCTTTTGCTGCTGTTGGTCCTTGTACAGGAACAGGTACTAACCTAATATAACAATTTGGGTTTCTTCTAGTTGAAACATTTATGATATCTCTAATTACTGCACCTGTTGAAGAAGATAATACTCCTATTACTTTTGGCATAAATGGAATCTTTTTTTTATGCGCTTCAGAAAATAAACCTTCTTCTTCTAGTTGGCTTTTAAGTTTTTCGAATTTAGCGTAAAGGTCTCCTACGCCTTGTTCCATCATACTTTTTACATATATTTGGTAAATTCCATCTCTTTCGAAAACTGCAACTGAACCAAATACAATAATTTTCATTCCATCTTTTGGTTTAAAGTTTAATCTTTCTGCATATGATTTAAACATTACACATTTTATAAGAGATTTGTCATCTTTTAAAGTAAAATAAAGATGACCTGTATAATGTGCTTTAAAATTTGAAATTTCGCCTTTTACTATGACTGCATTTAATGCTTCATCATTGGCAATTTTCTCTTTTATATGTAAATTTAAATCTGAAACACTAACTGCCATAGCCTCATAATTCATTGCTTTTCTTCCTCTCTTTTTCTGGGTCGTGCAGGTGCCCAGCCCATTACCATTTTTATAAATTATTTAATTTTACAATAATTCTTTAACAAGTTTAGCTAGTGCTCCATTTATAAAACTACTCGATTTTTCTTCCCCATACATTTTTGCTAGTTCTACAACTTCATTAATTTCAACCTTAAAAGGAATATCTTTATACTTTATTTCGTATATTGCAAGTTTTAACAAACTTAAATTTATTTTAGAAATTCTTTCTATTTTCCAATTTTCAAGTAGAATGCTTTCTATTGTTTTAATAATTTCCGCTTTGTTTTTTTCTATACCATATACGCAATCTTTTATGTAATCAATTACCTGCACGCCTTCTATGTTATTACTTTGAATAAATAATTCTATTTGTTCATCTAAATCCACGTCTTTTTGAATTTCTAAACTATATAATAGTTTAAATGCTAATTCTCTTATTTCTGACCTTTTCATTGTTTCGACATTCCTTTCTAAATGTGCAAACTAGTTTGGAAAAGAATTTTATAATTATTCTTCAAACTTTCTTTTTAAAATCTATCAATAATATCTTTAATTTTTGTCTTTACATCTTCTTTGTTTTTTTGAATATAATTCCCTAAAAATGCACATAATGCTATTAAAATGAGTACTAATATTAAATTATATAATTTTGTAAACCAAATTACAACTGCAATTAATATTCCAATTATTGCACCTTTATAATTATTCCAAATTTCTTGTAAATTTTCCATAAGAAAACCCTTTCTAATTATTTTCAATCTTTTCTTCTTCAACAAATATGTCTTTTATTTTAACATTTACTTCTTTTACTTCTAAATCTGATGTTTTCTTTATTGCTTCTTTTATTCTATTTTGCATATTTAATGTTAGTTCTTTTATTACAACACTTTTGTTTACTGCTAAATTAACATTTACCATTAAATTGTTAAAGTCATCTAATTCGATATCTACGCCTACATCTTGTACACTATCAAAACCACTTACAGCACCTAATACAATGTTTTCTATTGTTTGTTTTGAAATTAGAAGTTTACCATTATCATTTTGCATTAGCACTCCAGTTTTTTTCTTTTCTTTTGTTGAAGGTTCAAAAAATATACATTTTACTGCACAAATTAAGCAAATAATAGCTAAAATTAATATAGTTCTTGATGATTTTTCGCCATTTATTGCCATTTCTGCAAATGTAACAAATGTATCAAATTTTACCCATCCTACTATAATACATATTGTTAATATTGATTCTAAAAATATTAATACTGAAAATAGTGCTAATATTATTTTATCTAGTTTTTTCATATTTCTTTAAAGCTTAGTTTTTGCTAAGCCCCTCCCTTCTTATTTTTCATCTTGCTTTTCTTCTACTTGTTCTTCTTTTTCTGGTTGTTCTTGAGCTTCTTCTGTAACTTTTTCTGTATTTACTCCTTGAACATGTACATTTACTTCTTCTACTTTTAAGCCTGTCATATTCTCAACTGCTGTTTTTACTCTGTTTTGAATTTCAAATGCAACATCTGGAATTCTAGCACCATATTCTACTATAATGTTTACATCAATTCTTGCTTTTCCGTTTTCTTCTTCTACTTTAATTCCTTTTGCTAAATTTTTCTTTCCTTTTAGAACTTCTGTAATTCCTCCTGCAAATCCTCCTGCCATTCCATAAACTCCTTCTACCTCTGAAACAGCAACTCCTGCTACAACTGCTATAACATCATTTGCAATTTTTATTCCATTAGATTCGTTTGTAATCTCCTCAATGATTACTTCCTCATTTTTATTTTCTTCCATAATAATACCTCCTATAAAAAAATAAAAAATTGATATAATAAGTATATCAATTTTTTTTGAATTTTACAACACTTTTTGCAAAAAAAGCAGTGAAATTTCTTCTACTGCTTTATGTTTCCACCTCTATTACAATGCATTTGTAATTTCTTCTTTTGATGTTACCCCAACAAATTTCTTTTTTACCTCTCCATTTTGTATTACCATTATTGTTGGTATACTCATTATTTGGTATTTTGTAACTAATTCCATATTTTCATCTGAATTTACTTTTCCTACCTTTATTTTTTCTCCCATTTCTTCTGCTATTTTATCAATAACAGGAGACATCATTTTACATGGTCCACACCAGTCAGCATAAAAGTCTACTAGACATGTTTTTTCTGAATTTAAAACCTCATTTTCAAAATTTTGGTCTGTTAATTTTAATACACTCATCTTTTTACCTTCTTTCTTTGTAGGCGTTTAAGTCCACACCCACAACTTTATATAAACTATACATTATTTAAATGTTTTACAGCATTTAAGCCAGCTATTGCTCCCTCATATGCTGATTTATTTACTTGCAAAAGTCCTCCTACTAAATCTCCACAAGAAAATAAACCAGGAATATTGGTTTGCATAAATTCATTTGTGCAAATATTGTTATTTGAAGTTATAATCCCTAGTTTTTTTGCAAAATCAATTCCACCTGCTTCTCCAATTGCAATAAATATTCCATCTACGTTTATATTACTTCCATCTTCAAAAATTATTCCAGAAACTTTATTTTCTCCAATAATTTCTTTTATTTTTCTTTTAATAACATTAAACTTTTGCATCTCTTCTGGAGCATCTTCTACCCCATTTGTAAGAATTGTAATATTTTGTGTTACATTTTTTAGAATGTTTGCCTCACTTATAGCGTAATTTCCATTTCCAATTACTGCAATATTTTTATTTCTATAAAAAAATCCGTCACATATTGCACAATAACTTATGCCTTTGCCTTCAAATTCTGCTATTCCTTTAATGTTTGGAGCAATCTTTTTATTACCTGTTGCCAAAATTACAGTTTTTGATTTATATTTATTTAAAGTAGTTGTAACCTCAAATACTTCATCCACTTCAATATTGATAACTTCTTCTTTTTTTACTTCTACTCCAAGGTTCTGAGCCTGCTTAATTCCTTTTTGGAATAGCTCCTTTCCTGTAATTCCATTTTCAAAGCCATAATAATTATCTATAACACTTGCTTTTTCCAAATTAGATATTGAATTATATAATACAAGTACTTTTTTATTTGCTCTTCTTGCATAAATACTTGCAGAAATTCCAGCAGGCCCTGCACCAATTACTAAAACATCATACATAATTTTTTCCTATTCTTTAATGATTTTTTTAAATCTATTCTTTCCAAATTGAAGAACCGGCTCTTTGCTTACATCTACGTTTGCTGAAATATCTGTAACTGTTACAGAATCTAGTTTTACTCCTCCACCTTGTATCATTCTTTTTGCATCACCTTTAGAGGTTGCAAAACCAGCTTGAAGTAGTAAATTACATATATTTGGATTTTCTTCGCTAACTACCATTTCTTCAACATCTTCTGGAATGCCACCTTTAGCAATATTTAAATATCTTTGTTTTAAACCTTCAAATTCATTTTCGTCATCATACATTTTAAGTAATTCTTTTGCAAATCTAAAATGAGCCTCTCTAATATCTCCTGCCATTATTTCATCAATTTCTTCTATTGGAATATCTGTTGCAAGTTCAAAATATTGTCTTAAAACCTCATCTGGTATTTTCATACTTTTTTCTAGCTTTGTAAATGGCTCATCTGTTAAACCTATATAATTGTCTAGTGATTTACTCATTTTTTCTTTTCCATCTAAACCTACTAGAAGTGGAAAAGTCATTACAACTTGACTTTCTTGTTCATAATCTTTTTGTAATTCTCTACCTACAAGTAAGTTAAAAGTTTGGTCTGTTCCACCTATTTCTATATCTGCATGTAAAGCTACTGAGTCATAACCTTGCATTAGAGGGTATAGTAATTCGTGCATTGAAAGAGGCAGATTGTTTTCAAACCTATTTTTAAAATCATCTCTTTCCATAATTCTTGCAACTGTATATTTACCTGCAAGTTTTAGGACATCTTCAAATGTCATTTTAGATAACCACTCAGAATTGTATGCAATTCTTGTTTTTTCTTTATCTAGTATTTTTGAAGCTTGTTCAACATAAGTTTCAGCTGATTTTCTTGTTTGCTCAAAAGTAAGTGCTGGTCTAGTTTTATTTTTACCTGTTGGATCTCCTATCATTCCTGTAAAATCTCCAATTAAAAATACAACCTCATGCCCCATATCTTGAAATTGTTTTAATACTCTTAAAACAACACTATGACCAATATGTAAATCTGGTCTAGAAGGGTCTGCACCAAATTTTATAATTAATTTTTTCCCACTTTTTATCTTTTTTTCTAAATCTTCTTCATTAAAAATTTGTACAGCTTTTCTTTTTATTA
>CAMVKF010000091.1 GCA_947168035.1 uncultured Clostridia bacterium
TATAAAGTAAAAAAAATAAAAAAAAACTTGCTAAAAATTAATTTTAGTGGTATATTAAACAAGTGAAAAAATATTTAGATTTTTTAAAAAAACTTAAAAGAATTATTTTGCAAGAAAGGATGAATTTTTTATGAAATTATTTAAATCATATAGTGAAAAGGAAGTTAAAAAAATAATGCCAATTGTTGAAAAAATCAACAGCTTAGAAGGAGAAATGGCAAAACTATCAGATAAAGAGCTTACTCAAAAAACTCCTTATTTTAAAGAACAATTAGCAAATGGAAAAACATTAGATGACATACTTCCTGAGGCTTTTGCAGTAGTTAGAGAGGCATCTAAAAGAGTTTTAGGGCTTAGACATTTTGATGTACAATTAATAGGTGGAATTATATTACACCAAGGTAGAATTGCAGAAATGAAAACTGGTGAAGGTAAAACTTTGGTTGCAACACTTCCAGTTTACTTAAATGCACTAGAAGGAAAAGGTGTACATCTAGTTACAGTAAACGATTACTTAGCTAAGCGTGATAGTGAATGGATGGGAAAACTTTATAAATTTTTAGGTTTAAAAGTAGGATTAATAGTAAGTGGGCAATCACCAAAACAAAAACAAGAAGCATATAATGCAGATGTAACATATGGAACAAACAACGAATTTGGTTTTGATTACTTAAGAGACAATATGGTAATTTATAAAGACCAATTAGTTCAAAGGGATTTACATTATGCAATAGTGGACGAAATAGATAGTATTTTAATAGATGAGGCTAGAACTCCACTTATAATTTCAGGAAGCGCAAATACTTCATCTGATTTATATAAAAGAGCAGATAGTTTTGTAAGAAAGCTAGAGGCAAAAGTTTTAATTGAAGAAGATGTTAAAAACTTAGAACAACAAGAAGATAATGAAAACTATGACTATATTATAGATTTAAAGGCAAAAACAGCTTCCCTTACAAGTAAAGGTATAGAAAAAGCTGAGCGTGAATTTGGTTTAGAAAATTTCAACGATATAGAAAATTCTACATTGGTTCACCATGTAAACAAAGCATTACATGCACATGGAGTTATGAAAAAAGATATTGACTATATAGTAAAAGATGGCCAAGTTTTAATAGTAGATGAGTTTACTGGACGTATAATGTATGGAAGAAGATATAATGATGGTCTTCACCAAGCATTAGAAGCAAAAGAAAGAGTAAAAATTGCAGATGAATCAAAAACATTAGCTACAATTACATTCCAAAATTTCTTTAGAATGTATGGAAAACTTGCAGGAATGACTGGTACTGCAATGACAGAAGCAAACGAATTTGAAGAAATTTACAACTTAGATGTTATTGCAATACCAACAAATAAGCCTGTAATTAGACAAGATGAAAATGATGTTATATATAAAAATGAAAGAGCAAAATTCAACGCAATAGTAGATTCTGTAAAAGAAGCACATGCAAAAGGACAACCTGTTTTAATTGGTACTGTTTCAGTTGAAAAATCTGAACTTTTAAGTAAAAAATTAAAAGAAGTTGGAATAAAACATACTGTATTAAATGCTAAATACCATGAACAAGAAGCAGAAATAATTGCTCAAGCAGGAAAGTTCGGAGCGGTTACAATTGCTACAAACATGGCAGGTCGTGGTACAGATATTATGTTAGGTGGAAACAGTGAGTTTTTAGCAAAACAAGAAATGAAGGAAAACAAAGTTCCAAATAATTTAATTGAAGAATCTAACACATATTATGAAACAGATGACCAAGACATTTTAAGGGCTAGAGAACAATTTAAAGCATTAGATAAAAAATATCAAGAACAAATAAAAGAAGAAAAAGAAAAAGTATTAGAAGCTGGCGGATTAAAAATTATAGGAACAGAACGTCATGAATCACGTCGTATTGATAACCAGTTACGTGGACGTTCAGGACGTCAAGGTGACCCAGGAGCATCTAAATTTTATATAAGTCTTGAAGATAACCTTATGAAGATTTTTGGTGGAGACAAAGTAACAAAGGTATACCAAGCACTTAAGGTTGACGAAAATATGCCAATTCAAGTAGGGGTTATTTCAAGAGCTGTTGAAAATGCACAAAAAAAGGTTGAGGGAAGAAACTTTACAACACGTAAAAATACATTAAAATATGATGATGTAATGAATGTACAAAGACAAGAAATATACAAACAACGTAAACAAGTTTTAGATGGAATGGATTTGAGCCAAGTAATTTCTAATTATATAGATTGGGTAGCAGAAGCTACAGTTCAAACTTATAATGAGACAGATGAAAAAGGAAATGTAAAACTAAATATTGAAGCTTTAGCAAATGAAATATTTAATACTTTTGGAATCAATATGAGAAAAGAACTTCAAGAAAATGAAACAGATGCTGAAAAAGTAATAGAAATTCTAAAAGAAAATGCTCATAAAAAATATAAAGAAAAAGAAAATGAAATTCCAGAAGAACAACTTCGTGAAATAGAAAGAATTGTAATGCTAAAGGTTGTTGACCAAAAATGGATGGATCACATAGACAATATGGATGAACTTCGTAAAGGAATAGGATTACAAGGATGGGGACAAAAAGACCCAGTTGTTCAATACAGAATGACAGGTACAGATATGTTTGATGAAATGATAGAAGACATAAAAACAGATGTTGTAAAACTTCTAATGAATTTAAGAGAACAAAAAGACCTAAGAAGAACAGAAACAGCTAAAATTACAAGAGCAGCTCTAGCATCAATTAATAGTGTAGATGGTGGTCAATCAAGCATAGAAAACCCAGATATAGATAGAACAATAAGAAGAGAAGCTCCAAAAGTAGGAAGAAATGACCCATGCCCATGTGGAAGTGGGAAGAAATATAAAAACTGCTGTGGTAAAAATCAGTAAAATCAACACTTTCAGCGATTGCACTAAATTGAAAAATCATTAAAAATCAGCAAAATGTTCGCAATTTGTTCGCAATCATATAAAAATGTTCACAAAAAACTTTGAACCCCTTTTATATCAGTAGAAAGCTCCGTGCGAACAAATTATGAATATTATATATTAAATGTCAGTATTTCGATCGGTACTGGCATTTTTAATTTGTAAGGGTTTCATTTTACTAAAATATTTAGTAAAGGAGCGATTAAAATGGTTAATGTAAGAAAAAGGGGTAAGGTGTTTCAATATCAATTTGAAATTGCACCTGTTGATGGAGTAAGAAAGTACATCAACAAATCAGGCTTTAAAACAAAAGCTGAAGCAGAAAAGGCAGGCATTATAGCGTATAATGAATATACGCAAACAGGACACAAGTTTACGCCAAATACAATGTCCTATTCAGATTATCTGGATTATTGGCTTAAAGAGCATTGTCAGGTTAATTTGAAGTATCATACAATACAGGCGTATTCAAACATTATTAAAAATCATATAAAACCAAGATTAGGTTTTTATAGATTATCACAAATCACAACAGCTACACTTCAAGAATTTTTGAATAACTTATATGTAGAAAAAGCTTTTTCAAAAAATTTTATGAAGAATATATTAAAAGTATTAAAAACATCTTTTGCTTATGCAACTGATGTTGTAGGATTTGTAAAAGAAAATCCTGCTATAAAAGTTAGAATACCAAGATATGATATACCAGAAGAAGATCCTGCACATATATTTAGTAAAGAAGAAATACAAATGATTCTCGAAAGATTTGAAAATAATCACGCATTTTATTATGCAATACTAACAGCTTATTACACAGGTTTAAGAGTTTCAGAAGTATTTGGATTAACCTGGAATGATATAGATTTAGAAAACAAAACAATAATAGTTAATAAGAACATTTTAAAAAAGAACCAAAATGGAGCTACACACGGTAGACATATTAGTGGAAAAGCAACTACAGTATGGTATTTTGGAACTTGTAAAACAAAAGGAAGTTATAGAACAATAGAAATTGGCGATACATTAGTTAACGCATTAAAAGAATATAAGGAAGAACAAGAAAAAGATAAAGAGGAATATGGCGATTTATATATGAAGCACTATATGAAAGAAACAAAGAATTATTATAATAATAAACCTGAAATTAAAATATTAAATGCTTATAGTGAACTAAATATTGGATTACCAGAAGCTAATTTAGTATTTGTAAAACATAATGGAGTATTTGAGGGGACAGATACGTGTAAATATCCTTTTAAAGTAATTCATTATGAATTAGGAATAAATTGCAGATTTCACGATTTTAGAGATACACACGCAACTAGACTTATTGAAGCAGGAGCAGATATAAAAGCTGTTTCAAAAAGATTAGGACATAGTACAATAAAGACAACTTATGAGATATATGTAAGGGTAACAGGACAGATGAAAAGTGATGTTGTTGAAAAATTTGAAGAATTTGCTTTATCATCTTAATTAAAGTAACTGCAAGCGAAGATACTACGCTTGCAGTTATTAAAGTATACATAACACTTGAAAAAATTGGAAATTTTTGCTATAATATGGGAAGGGAAAGATGAGTAAAAAAAATGTCGAAAAATATCGAAACTTCATCAAATTCTACGAACTCTATAAGTCCTTATTAAAGGAAGGATATACGAAAGATGAAATACTAATCATTATTAGGAAGGTCTTCCACAGGGATAACGATTAGTTTTTCAGATTCCAAAGCTTTATCAGGCTCTTGATAAAGCTTTTTATTTTCCTTAATTATTCTTTCCAATATTTCAATATGCTCTTTTTTAATTCCTTCATTTTCTTTGATAGCACCAATACTAACTAATGCGTCTTTTAAAGATGAATAGGCTTGTGCTGATTCTCCCAATGTCTTTAATTTAGGATCAGAACCAGTAAGTAATTCCATATCAATGTTTAAATAATTACAGATTTTAACTACAGTAGAAACGTGAGGATAATTATAACCTTTACAAATATTAGTTATAGTTCCTTTGGTAACACCAATTGCTTTTGCAAGATCTACTTTTCTAATACCTAACTGATCTAAAAGTTTTTCAAGATTCCTTCCAAAACTTGAATTATATATAATATCATTTGACTTATTATCTTTATTAGCTTTTGACATTAAAAAAACTCCTTTCGGTCAATCTGACTATATGTATTTAAGTTGAATTGAAGTTAAATTAAAGTAAAATTAACTTAAAAACAACAACTTAAACTTGCTTTCTTTAATTAACCTTTATATATTATAAAGAAAAAAAGAAAAATAATCAAGCGTTTTTGAAAAATAATATCAATTTTCTGTACTTTTTTTAAAAAACATCTTGACACATTTTAAGAAGAGTGATATATATTTTATTGAACTTAAGTTTAATTTATATATGTAAAGGAGGGAAAAAGTATGATAAATGGCTAAAACTAAAGCAAAAAGCATATTTTTTTTTGAAAGAAGAGTACAGACAATTGATACAAAATAATAATATATTGGAGTTTTGTAACAATTTATTTTTTTACATATATAGTACAGCAAATTGATACTAATGTAAGAAAGTTCTATAAATTTAGAATTTTATTTTTACATATATAGTACAGACAATTGATACAAAAATATGCTAAAGTTCAAAAAAGTAATAATTTTTTATTACAGCAAAATAGGAGAAGACTATGAGCGAATTTATTAGAAAAGAGTTTTTAA
>CAMVKF010000092.1 GCA_947168035.1 uncultured Clostridia bacterium
CCTTCCATTTGAAGGAAAGCCCGTTATTTTTTATTCAAAACCATTATCTAGTAACCCCCAATTGAAAATTTACCAAAAAAGAACTTGATTTTAGGTATAAGTTTATAGTATAATATTAATTGTATGCGGGGATGTAAAGGTTTCGACATTATATATAGATATATAAATAGCGAGTAGTGGATGGTTGCTTTGGCCACTATAAAAAAGCAAAAATAAATATAAACGCTGATAATCAAGAATTAGCATTTGCTGCCTAGGAGTAGCAACATCTTTTAATTTAGCCTACTTAAATTAAAAGGTGCCAAATTTAGTAGGATACAAACCTACCAAACGCCTTTATGGTAGGGGGTATTTTAAAGGCTAGTTTAAATTAAATGCGTTTGTTCATTTAATTTAAATGAAATTTTTTAGCAAACTGCACTCGGAGAAGTTTATATTGAAGTTGTAATGGACGTGGGTTCAACTCCCACCATCTCCACCAAAATAAGTACATTAGTACTTTTTATAAAAATGAGAAAAGAATTAAAAAGGTAAAGCAAAATTAAGTGAATTTAGAAGGGGAAAAATGGAAGAATTAGTAAAACTTCATTTAGACGGAAATTTACAAATGTTTTTTTCAAATGTAATGAAAAACAAAGACTATGATATTTATTATAGTAATGTTATTGAAGATGAATATTGGAATTATGCATTTTTGAATAATAACAAAATAGATTTACAAAACAGTAAAAAAATAATTAATGAAAGAATGAAAGAAATTAAAAGAAAGCCAGTAATATATATAACATCCAATATAATGAATGAAAAAATAGGAAAAGATATTAAAGAATTAAATTTAGAATTGTTATATACTGATTGTTGGATGTGTTTAGAAAATTTAAATAATTATAAACCATACACCAAAACAATAGATTTTTCAATTTGTAAGGTTGATAATAAATTGAAAGATAAATTTGTAAAAGCAGTAATGGATGGCTTTTCTGGAGATGACCCTGAAGATCCATATAATAAATTGCCTGAAGGTTATAAAATATCGATTGAGAAGAGTTTTTTAAATATTGCAAATAGTAATATAAAAATTATACACTTTATTGGTATAAAAAATGACGAGACAATTTGTACTGCAACAGTTATATATAATAAGCAAAATGCTGTAATATATAATATTACAACTGCAAAAAAATATCAAAAAAAAGGTGTTTGCAAATACATGATGTATTATATCATAAATGAGCTTAATAAATTGAATGTTAAGGAAGTATGTTTGCAAACAGAAAAAGGGTATTATACAGAACAAGTATATAGAAAAATTGGATTTAAAGAAAAAATCTTAGGATATGCATATTTGTTGAGAGGAGAACCTTAAGAAGATGTTTATTGTTGCACAAATATTTGGAGTTTTAATTATAATATCAAATGTAATAGCAATGCAAATGAAAAATAAAAAACAGATATTGTTTTGGTACATTCTAGCCAATATGTTTTCAGTAATAAATTATGTTTTATTAAAGGGGGATAGTGGAGCAATTATATGTTTTTTTGCAATAATTCAGACTGTAATAAATAATATATTTGAAAAAAGAGGAAAAAAAATACCAACCAATATTGTTTCATTATTTATAGGTATCTCAATTATATTAGGGGCAGTGACATATAAAAGTCAAATAGATATTTTGCCAATTGTTTGTTCTATTTTATATACATTGATAATTATACAAGATAAAGAAAAGAATATTAGAAAATTAGCGTTAGCCAATATTATTATTTGGATTTCTTATGGTATAATTTGTAAAGCATATACTGCATCAATTTCTGATTTAATTACAGCTGTATCTACATTAATTGGAATATATAGATTTGATATAAAAAAGAAATCTTTAAAAAAATAATTTTAAAAATATATTTAGGAGGCATTAGTATTATGGAAATTGCAGAGAAAGTCAATATACAATATGAAAGAGAACCAAAAACTTTGCATTCATTTTTTGCACTAAAATTTCATGATGGCGATGAAGATTTAAAAAAGGTGGAAGCCATTGAAAAGGCTTTAAACAAAGCAGGTATTGAAATTACCTTAATGGCACGAGATGTTGAAAAATGGGGGGATGCAATAATACCTGAAGGTAAAACATTAATGAAAGATTATGCTTTTCCGGCAATGGAAAAATGTGATTGTAATATAATAGAATTTAGTGAAAAAGGTGTAGGGCTTGGAATGAATGGAGGTTTTTGCTATGCAAAAGGAAAACCTATTTATGTTATAGCAAAAACCAATAGCGATATTTCTACAACAATGGCAAATATTGCAACTAAGGTTATTTTTTACGATAAACCTGAAGATTTAATAGAGCCATTTACAGAGATTGTAAATAATTTTCCTCGTGTAATTTTGGCATCTAAATCGATTGTGCGTAAACAACAACTAATAGATAGTAGTATTCCTTTTGAAGTAATTGTTAGTAATGCTGATGAAACACCAGATGTGTCTAAAACTTTTAAAGATATATTAGCTGAGATTTCGATGCGTAAAGCTCAAACTGTAATGGAAATGACTAAAAGTAGAGGGCTAAGAATTATTGTTGCCGCTGACCAAAACATTGTATATAACGGAATAATGTACGGAAAACCAAAATCTATTGATGAAGCTCGCAAACTTCTCAGTCAAATGAGAGGAAAAGATGATATTTATGCTTATACTGGAAATAGTATATTACTTGCAAAAAAAGATAAGATTCTTCAAAGTATTAACCTTACAGATGTTGCAAGATTAAGTATTGATAATATTTCTGATGAAGAGATGGAAAATTACTTAAAAGAAGGGACTTGTTTATCTTGCTGTGGTGGAATAACCATGAATACGTCTTTATTTGTACATCTTAAAGAAGGAAGATTATCTACAGCAAAAGGAATGACTATTGAATATTTAAAAGAAATGCTTGCAAACCTAAAAGAATTTTAAATCACTGTTACAATTTAGTTCAATTAAACAATAATTTTATGTATAATTAGGGCAGGGGGGTGGAACTCTGCCCCTACAATTTCAATAATTTTATGTTTCTTCCATCTAAAAAACATTATCTTGTAACCCAATAAATAATCTTTTAGAAAATTTACTTGATTTTTATTTAGTAATTTGATAATATATTTATACAAAAAAGTCAATTAACTGAGAAATTTGTCATTAAGAAAGGAATTTTTGAAAATATGAATATTTCTCCAAACCTTTACTTAAGCAAAGTAGAAGAAATTTCAATAGATATTTTGCAAAATAATAATATAAAAGCAATAATTCTAGATGTTGATAATACTTTAATAGATTATTATAAAAATTTGTCTAGCGAAAAAATAAAATGGGTTCAAAATCTATTAAGTAAAGGTATAAAAATATATATATTATCTAATACAAATAAAAAAGAAAAAGTTAAAAAAGTAGCAAATACTTTGAATTTACCATATGAATATTTTGCTAGAAAACCATCTAAAAAAGGATTTTTAAAAATAGAAAAAATATTGCAAATGCAACCAAAAGAAATAGCAGTTGTAGGAGACCAGATTTTTACAGATGTAGTTGGAGGTAATAGGTGCAATATGTTTACTATTTTAGTTGACCCAGTAACCTCAAAAGACTATTGGTATACAGCAGTTAAAAGACCATTAGAAAACATATTTAAGAAAAAATTAAAAAAGGGTGAAATAAATGTACTATAATAATGTTTATATAGTTTATTATATAATAATTGCAATTTTTCGGCTTATTTGTTGGAGAATTTGTAAATTGGATGAATAAAAGATTAAAAGAAGAAAAAAAAGTAGTTACTTTAGAAATATTTAAACATTATAAAAATGAATTTAGTCCTAATTATATATTAATGGTAATTACATCTTTGCTTTATATAGGAATATTATATAGATGTGGAATTCAAAATACAATATTAGCTAATTTAGATTTAATAAAATATTTAATATTAACTCCAATGCTAATAAGTGTAGTAATGATAGACTATGAGTTACAAATAATTCCTAACAGATTAAATTTAACAATGTTTGAGGTAGGGCTTGTATTTGCATTTTTATATGGAATATCAAATGTTGCAATTTCAATAAATATGTTTTTAGGAATGCTTGTAGGTGGAGGAATTTTTCTAGGTATAACTTTACTTGGTGGATTAGTTTATGGTAAAGAAGCTATGGGACTTGGTGATGTAAAACTAATGGGTGCGTTAGGGTTATGCTTTGGTTTAGCTAATACTATAATAATTTCTCTTTTATCATTTCTAATTGGAGCAATTTTAAGTATAATTTTATTAATAACAAAAATCAAAAAAACAGATGAATATATACCATTTGGACCATTTATAGTAATAGGAGTTTTTATAACAATATTTGTACCATATGGAATAATAGTAAACATTTTATTAAATATTTTTACTTTAGGTTTATTTAGAAAAAATATATAAGGGGAATTATGCTATGAATGATAGGTTACAAGCTGTAAGGAATAAAATGAAAGGGCTAAATTTGCAAGGAATGATAATTGCAAACCCAATTAATATAAAATATTTAACTAAAATTGATGCAGAGGGAATTTTATTACTTACAAGAAAAGAAAATATATTTATAACAGATGGTAGATATATGGAATATGTATCTAGTATAATCACTCCATTTGATGAAATAGTTATTGATGACCAAAAAAATATTTCAAAAGATGAATATGAGAATTTCTTTTTATTTTGTGAAAATGTTGGTTTTGAAGAAAAGTATCTATCATATTCAACTTATAAAGATTTTATAAGAAAATATAAAATAAATAATTTTGTTGAGGCAGAGGAGATTTTAACAAGTTTAAGAATATTAAAAGATGAAGAAGAGATTGCAAATATAAAAAGAGCATGTGAAGTTACAGATAATTGTTTTGATATGTTACTTAAATTTATAAAACCAGGTTTAACTGAAAAGCAGATAGCAAGACAAATACATAATTTTTATTTAGATAATTCGGAAGGAGAATCTTTTGAAGCAATTGTTGCATCAGGAGAAAATTCATCTAAGCCACATGCAATGGTAACAGATAGAATAATAAATACTAAAGATATTATTACAATAGATATGGGGTGTAAAATAAATGGTTATTGTTCAGATATGACAAGAACTATATTTATTGGAGAGCCAACAGAGGAGCAAAAAAATATATATAACTTGGTTTTAGAAAATCAAAAAAGAGCATTAGATGAAATAAGAGATGGTGCAAGTATAAAAACAATAGTAAAAGGTGTAGAAAGCTCATTTAACATACAAAGCCAAACGCTTATACATTCATTAGGTCATGGTGTAGGTTTAGAAATACATGAGCCACCTGCGGTGTCATTAAATAATGATATTTTATTAAAAGAGAATATGGTAATTACAGATGAACCACGGAATTTATTTGCAAGGAAATTTTGGAATAAGAATAGAAGATACTGTTCTTGTAACCAAGAAAGGTGCTTTAACCTTGACAGAATCGAATAAAGAGTGTATAATACTTTAAGTATTTTTATAAATTGAAAGGAGAATAATTATGGCAGCAGTATATTCAGCAGGAGATTTTAGAAATGGAACAACATTTGAAATGGA
>CAMVKF010000093.1 GCA_947168035.1 uncultured Clostridia bacterium
TTTATTTTCTTCTTTTATTTCCTTAAATTCACCTAAACTTTTAAATCCTGCTTTTTTCACAAATTCTTCTAGTTTTTCTATGCTTAACTTTTTCTCATCATATTCTATAGAAGCATTTGCCATTACTAAATTTACAGAGGCATTTTTTATTCCATCTTGCTTATTTAAGTATTTTTCTAATCCATTTGAACAGCTACTACAAGTCATTCCATCAATAGATAAAATAATCTTTTTCATAATTTATTGCATCCCTCTCCTAAGGCTAAAAATCTTTTTTAATCTTCCTTAACAACTTCAAATCCAATATCTTCAATTACATCTTTTATAATTTCTTTTGAAACCTCTTTATTTGAAGTTATTGTAATTATTCCTGTATTATGGTCAGCTGTAACATTTTCAATTCCATCAATTTCCATAAGTGCATTTTTAACTCTATTTTCACAACCTTCACACATCATACCTTTTATATTTAAAGTTAATTCTTCCATTTATAAAACCTCCTAATTTACTTTTTTTATTAAGTTGGGGACATTGGTACCGGTTCTTTTTGTCCCCTTAAAAAGGGGGACAAAAAGAACCGGTACCAATGTCCCCACTTAATTAATTTCCATAGTAACTATCTATTAAAATCTGTTTTAATTCTGTAATTAATGGTACTCTTGGGTTTGCATTTGTACATTGGTCTTCAAAGCTTCTATCTGCAAGTAAATCTAATTTTGCCATAAATTCTTTTTCATCTATTCCTGCTTCTTTAAAAGATTTAGGTATATTTAATGTTTTATTTAATTCTTGAATTTTATTTATTAAAGAATTTATTCCTTCTTCTACAGTATCTGCTTTTAAACCAACTTTTTTTGCAAGATTACTATATTTTTCATCTGCTATAAAATATTCATATTTTGGGAAAGATACAAATTTTGTTGGTCTTTGACTATTATATTTTATTACATATGGAAGAAGTATTGCATTTATTCTTCCATGTGGTAAATGAAATTCTGCACCAATTTTGTGTGCCAAAGAATGGTTTATTCCTAAAAATGCATTTGTAAATGCCATTCCTGCAATTGTACTGCTATTGTGCATTTTTTCACGTGCTAATTTATCATCTCCATTTTCATAAGCTTTTACTAAATATTCAAATACAAGCTCTACTGCTTTTTCTGCTAAACCATCTGTATAATCTGAAGCCATATTTGAAACATAAGCTTCTATTGCATGTGTTAATACATCCATACCTGTATCTGCTGTAATAGTTTTTGGCAAACTCATTACTAAATCTGGGTCTACTATTGCTACATTTGGTGTTAATTCATAATCTGCTAATGGGTATTTTTTATTATTTTGTTTATCTGTTAAAACTGCAAATGATGTTACTTCTGAGCCTGTTCCTGAAGTAGTTGGAATTGCAACCATTTTAGCTTTTATTCCAAGTTTTGGGAATTTATACGTACGTTTTCTAATATCCATAAACTTAAGTTTTAAACCTTCTGGATCTGCTTCTGGATGTTCATAAAATAACCACATACCTTTTGCTGCATCAATTGCTGATCCTCCCCCTAAAGCGATAATAACATCTGGTTTAAAATTGTTCATTAACTTTAACCCATTGTTTACTGTTTCAAATGATGGGTCTGATTCAACATCACTAAATATTTCACAGTGTACATGTTTTTCTCTTTTTCTTAGATGATATAAAATTTTATCTACATAGCCAAATTGAACCATTCCTGGGTCTGTAACAATAAATGCTCTTTCTATATCTGGCATTTTTTCTAAGTAAGAAATTGAACCTGCCTCAAAATATATTTTTTCAGGAATTTTGAACCATTGCATATTTACTCTCCTCCTTGCAACTCTCTTAACATTAATTAGGTTTACACTTGAAATGTTTGCAGTTGTAGAGTTTCCTCCAAATGAACCACAACCTAAAGTTAATGATGGCATATTTGTATTATAAATATCTCCTATTCCACCATGAGTTGAAGGTGAGTTTACAATTATTCTTCCTGCTTTCATTCTTTCTGAAAATTCAAGTATTTTATCTCTATTTTCTGAATGTATTACAGCTGTATGACCTAAACCGCCAAATTCTAAAAGCTTTTCACATTTATCTAAGCCTTCTTCAAAATTATTTATTATATAATAAGTAAGTACAGGGCTTAATTTTTCTTTAGAAAATGGAAAATCTTCTCCTATTCCTTCTTCATATACAACAAGTACTTTTGTATCTTCTGGAACATCAAAACCTGCCTCTTTTGCAATTTGGTATGAACTTTTTCCAGGAATTTCTGACTTTAATTTATTTCCCCATTTTTCATTCCATTCAAACATTGTATTTTTTAGTTTTTCTTTTTCTTCTGGATTTACAAAATAGCAACCTGCATTTTTCATTAATTCTTCAAATTCGTTATAAATTTGTTTTTCTACTAAAACAGCTTGTTCAGAAGCGCAAATCATACCATTGTCAAATGCTTTAGACATTACAATATCATTAACTGTTGTCTTAAGTTTTGCTGTTTTTTCTACTAAACAAGGTACATTTCCGTGGGCCTACTCCTAAAGCTGGCTTTCCACAAGAATATGCAGATTTTACCATTCCTGTTCCACCTGTTGCTAAAATTAAGTCTACACCGGGATGATTCATAAGTAGCCTTGTTGCAGTAACAGATGGCTCTGGTATCCATAAAATACAATCTTCTGGAGCTCCTGCTTTAATTGCTGCTTCTCTTAAAATGCTTGCTGCTTTGCTAGAGCATTTTTGTGCTGATGGATGAAATCCAAAAATTATAACATTTCTTGTTTTAGCTGATATTATTGATTTAAACATTGTTGTAGAAGTTGGATTTGTAACTGGTGTAACTCCTGCTATTACTCCAACAGGTTCTGCAATTTCAACATAATCTTCTTCATCATTTTCGTTTATAATTCCTACTGTTTTCTCATATTTTATGCTGTGATAAATATATTCTGTTGAAAACATATTTTTTGTAATTTTATCTTCATAAACTCCACGCCCAGTTTCTTCTACTGCCATTTTAGCAAGTTCCATATGGTGTTCCAAACCTGCCATTGACATAGCTTTAACAATATTATTAACTGTTTCTTGGTCTAATTTTAAATATTCCTTTGAGGCTTTTTGTGCTTTTTCTACTAGTTCATCTATCATCTGCTTTATTTTTTGTTCTTCTTCATTTTCTGGCATTTGTTTTCTCCTTTCAATTTTTCTTTTAGTATATGTAATTTTGTGGATTATATGCTACTCCACCCACTCTAACTTCAAAATGTAAGTGTGGTCCTGTTGAATTTCCTGTTGAACCAACTGCCGCAACTACCTCCCCTGCTGAAACAGCTTGTCCTTCTTGACTATATAATTTACTACAATGCCCATAATATGTTTGAACACCATTTGCATGTGTAATTACTAACAAATTTCCATATGACCCTTTTCTTCCTGCAAATGTAACTGTACCACTAGCTGCTGCCTTTATTGCAGTACCTGATGGTGCACTTATATCTAAACCTGTATGTGCACTAGACCTTATACTACTTTTTGCACCAAATCTTGAAGTTATTGTTCCTGTAATTGGCTTTATAAAAGAAATTCCAATTTGCACTGTTGACTTGGAAATATTTGTAGATGTAGAAAAAGATTTATTAGATGTATTTTGTGATTTTTGTGTTTTTTTGCTAGCAACTACAATTTTTTTCTTTTCTTTGTATAAACTTGATATTGCTTCTTCTGAACTTACAAAACTTGCAAGTTCTGTTTCATATTTTTCTAGTATTTGCAAATTTTCAGCATTTTCACTATTTTTTTCTTTTAAACCTTGTATAATTGCCTCTGCTGTTGCAAAATCTTTTACATTTACTTTTTCTTCATTATCTTCTAGTATGGAATAGTATTTATAATAAGGTGTTCCAGCCTCAATTACTTTTAAATAAATTTCTTCATCATTTGGCGTAATTCCTCTTTTTAGCAAACATAAATCATACTCTGGTACTGTTTCTATTTCAACAAATGCAAGATTTGGATTTTGTCCATCTCCATTTTCTACATAATTTTCTATTTTAGATTGTAATTTACTTTTTTGGGCACAATACCCTACAAATTCTCCACCTAAAGTTACTTTATATATTGGTCTATATAAATATTTAACTACCCCTAATATTATAAAAGTTGCAATTCCAACTATAACCCCAAACTTTAGAAGTGTTCTTATTCTTATTAGTACTTTATTCATACTTTATTTTCTCCTATTTTTATATGAATTTATATTATACTAATTTGAGATTTTTTTCAATTATAATTATTTGATATTTTTTGTATTATTCTATTTATACATTTTTTATTCTCTATTTTTCTTTGTTTTTCTTTAAAGCAAAAAAATATCTTAGATTCTTCTAAGATATTTTATAAAATCACATTATTCACCTTAAATTTATTCTGTAGCTTGATTTTCTTTTGCTGAATTTGCATTTTCATTTGTAGCTGTATTTTCATCAACATCTACATAGAATTCTTCACCATAATATGCAGCGTCTATTTCTTTTTTGTATCTATTATTATTTATTGCTAAAACAATATTAGCTGTAATTGATATAACTAATATAAATACAAGTATTATATACCATACTGCATCTTGAAACTTTATTTTAATAACTCCCTCTTCTGGCTGTCTTCTGTCTCCTATTCTTCTATCTGACATAATTTTTGCTCCTTTCTTTTGAATATATTTATTATATATCATATTTTATTTTTTTTTGCAATGTTTTTTTTTATTTTTTACATTTGACCACTAAAATTTATAAATACCTTTTTAGTGTTTCTACACTGTCTTCTTGCATTTTAACAAAATCTCCTAAAAGTGTATGAATTTCCTCATTAATTTCTGGATTTTGGTTTAATAATCTTCTTCCTTCAATTATTCCCATATTTGTTCCTGTCATTAACATTTCCGAAAGATTAGAATTGCTTTTATCATTCATAGTTTTCATTTGAACTCCCCACCAAGTCATAACTTTATTCATTGCGCTCGTTTCATGTGGCTCTTTTTCATAAGTATATTCATCATAAATATTATTTGCTCTTCTAGATATGTCTTTGTATTTATTATATTCAATATCTAATGTCTTTTTAAAATCTTCATCTCCTACCTTTTTTACAATAAACTCAATAGCATCCATACCCATAGTAGCTCCTTTGTTTACTTCATCTAATACATTTAAATCATTACTCATCATTAATTTTTCCTCCTTTTTTTATATGTATTATGTACAATTTTTGAAAAAAAATTCAAAAATTAGAAAAAAACTATTGACAAGATTTTAAAAAGATAGTATACTAAATAGCGTTAAAGGAATTGGTCGTTTAGCTCAGTTGGCTAGAGCACCTGCCTTACAAGCAGGGGGTCATAGGTTCGAGCCCTATAACGACCACCACTTTTTTATATATTATTATTTACGGCCTGGTAGTTCAGCTGGTTAGAATGCCGCCCTGTCACGGCGGAGGTCGACGGTTCGAGCCCGTTCCAGG
>CAMVKF010000094.1 GCA_947168035.1 uncultured Clostridia bacterium
AGGAGATAGGCAAGGTATAGTTTCTGGCACAATAATTACATTGTTAAAAATTGATTTATCAATTAATTTTTCTGTGGCCTCATTTGCTATAACTGTTGTAATTGCTCCTCTAGTTGTAAGTTCCTCAATATTACTAACTGTCTTTTTAACTAGCTCAGGGTCTGTTATTATTCCAATTACATTAATTCCTTTTTCAATTAAAGCAATAGTTCCGTGTTTTAGCTCTCCTGCTGCATAGCTCTCAGAATGTATATAAGAAATTTCTTTTAGTTTTAAAGAAGCTTCTTGAGATGTAACATAATCTACACCTCTACCAATGTAAAATACATCTTTTTCTTTATACATATCTTTAGCAATTTTTGAAATTTGCTTTGTATTTTTAAATATTGTTTCTATTTTTGTAGGCAAAGCAAGTAAACCATCAATTATTTCTTTTATTTCTTGTAAAGAAATAGTTTCTAATTTTTCTGCCATATATAAAGTAAGTAATGTTAGTAAAGTTATTTGTGAAGTATATGCTTTTGTAGATGCAACTGCAATTTCAGGACCTGCATGAGTGTATATTACAAAATCTGCTTCTCTAGAAACAGAGCTTCCAATAACATTTGTAATTGCAAGAGTTTTTGCATTATGTTCTTTTGAAAGTTTTAAAGCAGCTAAAGTATCTGCAGTTTCACCAGATTGGCTAACAAAAATACATAATGTTTTTTCATTAACTATAGGATTTCTATATCTAAATTCTGATGCAATATCAACAATTACAGGTATTTTACAAATTTTTTCTATAGTGTTTTTAATAGCTAAACCTGCGTGCATTGCAGTACCACAAGCTACTATATAAATTAGGTTTAAGGATTGTAAATATTCTTTTGTAAAGTTTAATTCTGCAAAATTACATTTTCCATTTTCAACTCTTGCACCAATAGTTTCTCTAATAGCAGTAGGTTGTTCCATTATTTCTTTAATCATAAAGTCATCAAAACCGCCTTTATCTGCTGCCATTGCATCCCAAGTAATTGTTGTAGTATCTTTTTTGAATTCTTTTAAGTTAGAATCAAAAAACTTAACATCATTTTTAGAAAGTATTACATATTCAAAATTTTCTAATAAATAGAAGTCTTTTGTATAGCTTAGTATTGCTGGAATATCAGAGGCAATGTAATTTTCTCCTTTTCCTTTACCTATAACTAATGGGCTATCTTTTCTAACTGAAACCATTTTGTCTGGTACAAATTTACACAAAACTCCTATTGAAAAGCTTCCAATTAATTTGTTACAAGCTTGTTTCACAGCTCTTAATAGCTTTAATTCATCATCATTGCTATTATCTTGGCTATAAAAATAATTAATTAAATTTGGAATTATTTCTGTATCTGTTTCAGATAAGAATTTATAACCATTTTCTTCTAAAAATTTTTTTAGTTCAATATAATTTTCAATTATACCATTATGTACAACTGCAAAGTTTCCATTCATATCCATATGAGGATGAGAATTTATTTTAGATGGTATTCCATGTGTTGCCCATCTTGTATGAGCAATTCCAATAGTTCCTTCTAATTTTTTTGTTTCTTCTAAATTATAAAGGTTTTCTACACGACCTTTATCTTTTGCAACTTTTATTCCTTCTTTTTCCATAGTTGCTATTCCTGCAGAGTCATAACCTCTATATTCAAGTTTTGAAAGACCTGCAAGTAGTATAGGGCTTGCTTTTTGGAACCCTATATATCCAACAATTCCACACATAAAAATTTCTCCTTTTTTATTTGTACAGTTAATTAAGTACTATAAAATCCGCCAAATCTCGTCGGGATGGGACATTTTCTTTCTGCGCAGCTTGCTCGAAAGAAAAGTGCAATCCCTGCGTTTGGCTATTTTGTACACAAATTCACTGAACATTAACTTTTTATTTTGGGAACCGAAAGTAGTTACTTTTGATTTAGCCTCTGTTATAATGTTGCCATTAATTTTTATTCTAAATCTGTGGCAAAAGTATATGCCACCAAAGCATCCGCCGAAAATTTCGATAACTTTGGACCTCGTCAACATAATTTATGTTCTGGCGCTTAAAAAAACTCCTTTCTTTATTTTATTTAACTTTCAATTCTGTATAGTATATTACAATAATTAACAAAAAGTTTCAAGTATTTTTAAAAAAATTTTAAATTTACTGTAACTACTGTTCATAAAATTTTTATTGCAATTAATTTGTAATAAAATTGTAATATAAAATGCAATCAAAAATGCTTGCAAAAAATGTCGAACTATGCTAATATGATTTTAGAGGTAAATTAAACAAAATAAAATAAATTTAAAACGCTTGGGTCGGATTCTGTACAATCCGCAAAACACAAGAAAGGGAAAATATTTAAAATGAAAGAACAAAAAAATACAGAAAAAACATCAAAAAACAAAATTAAAGGTATTACCCTTATTGCGCTTGTTGTAACAATTGTTGTCCTTTTAATAATTTCAGGAGTTAGTATAAATATGCTAACAGGGGACAATGGAGTAATAATTAGAGCAACAGAAGCAGCATTTAGAACAGAAATGGCATCAATAAGAGAACAGGTAGATTATAGGCTAATAGAATGCCAAATGAGAAATAAAAAAATAACAAGCATATTTAAAGAAAAAGTTACAATAGAAGATGCAAAAAAATGGGATACAGAGCTTAAAGTAGAGGTAATTTATTGGGGGCAATATGAAACAGGCCTAACAGAACTTACAAGAAAATATGTAAAGAAAAATTGGGAAAACATTTTAACCAAAGGAGACGAAAATACCGAGTATGTAGATAATTTATATTATGTGGATAAAAAAACAGCACAAGAAGAACATAAATATATATATGATTCAAATGTTAATATAGTATATAAAGTAAAACCTTCAAAAGTAGGAAAATATAAAGTACATAGTGTAGAAGAATTAGATTACCAACAAAAGAATGGTTCTGATAAAAGACCAACAGGTGGAACTGAAATTTCTTGCGATAGTCAAATAGTTTCAGCAGGTAGTTCAAGTAGTTGTTATGAACCAGATTTAAGTGGATTTATAAAAGAAAAAACAACAATAGTATATTATAATGGTACACAAGAAGTAGAAGTTGGTGCAGACCAGTATTTAGCTAAAGGAAGTACAAGTGGTAGAACAACAGTGGTAAATAATGTAACATATGAATTTTATAATTATGATGCACAAAAATGGGCAAATATAAAAGTTAAAAATAGTGGAATAGAAACTTGGTGGGTTTGGATACCAAGGTATGCCTACAAAATAGATGGAACAACAACAGATATAGTATTTATAAATTTAGAAAACAAAAATGCAAAAACAGGAGCAGATTTAGAAGAAGGTTATATTGTACACCCAGCATTTGATGGAGGCTTAAAAGGAATTTGGGTAAGTAAGTATGAGCCAAGTATGGTTGCAAATACAGAAGTAGAAGAAATACCATTTTATATGCCAGATATGCAAGGCTTTGACCCTCAAAACACATATATAGAAATATATAATGGAGAAGATGGATTTACAGAGAAAAAATTAGCAGACATACAAGATTTAACACAATTTGCTAAAAATAATAAATGGTACGATTATCATAACAAAGTATGGGCAAATATAAAAGTTGTAAATACACAAGGTACAGAAAGTAAAGTAGATGATATAGAAACTTGGTGGGTATGGATACCAAGATATGCATATAGCATAACAGGAACAAATACATCTATATTATTTGTAGATACAGCTGATAACCCAGTAACAGGAGAAAGCTTGCCAAGTAACTATGTAATTCACCCTGCATTTGATGGAGGCTTAAGAGGAATTTGGGTAAGTAAATATGAGCCATCACAAAAAATTGGGCCAAGAGCTACAACAAACAATGTAAATAAACCAGATATGTCAGGCTTTGATGCAGAAAATACATATTTAGAAGTATATAATGGGGATGGAACATTTACTGATGTAAAATTATCTACTATAGCAGATTTAGATGCATTTATAGCAAATAATAATTGGTATGATTACTCTAAACAAATATGGGCAAACATAAAAGTAGTAAATACACAAGGTACAGAAAGTACAGCAGATGATGTGGAAACTTGGTGGGTATGGATACCAAAATATGCCTATAACATAACAGGAATAGAAACAACTGTAATATTCTTAAATGCTGATGGAACAACAAAAGATGGCTCTACACTTCCAAGCAATTATGTACCACACCCTGCATTTAATAATGGTTTGGATGGAATATGGGCAAGTAAATTTGAGCCTAGCGAGAAATAGAAATTGTTACTATTCACAGCATTTAAATGATACTAGTCCTGCAACGGTCAAAACTTTTTATTTTATTACTCAGGTCTTCCCACTGGAGCTGTAACAATGCTCCGCATTTAACAGCTCTCAGCGGTCCCCCCGAGACCATCGTTTAAAATAAAAAGTATCGACCTGCGCGGACTTTAGACAATTTTAGCTGTGAATAGTAACTAGAAATTAGAATAAGGAGAGAAAAATTATGAAAAGAAAAACAATAATTTCAATAATTATGTTTATATTGTTAATTGGAATTTCAAATATTAGTTTTGGAGCAATAGAAATTAAACCCGGAACAACACCTATTACTCTTACAACAGTTTCAAATTCATATTTAAAATGTCGAGAATTAACAACAACAGTAGGAGAAAGTTTATATGGAGCAAGTACTTTACAACCACATTTAGCTACAAATAGTGATTGGGGTGCAGTATCTTATTTATCTAACAGTGCATATGGAACAAATACTGCAGGTCAAAATAAAGGAACAGAGATTACAATAAATAGTGTTAAATATTATTCAACAAATGGAAATGTAACAGGTGTTATGAATTGGGGAGTAAACCCAAACGCAACAAGATATACCCAAACAGCTGGTTTAATAAGTACATATGATTCTAGTACTTCAACAGCAAGTGCTAATGTTACAGAATTATATAATAATAGAGAAACAAGGTTTGTAGATTTTATTAATCCGGGAACAGCTACTCTTACCAAAGGAATGGCAATGCAAGAAACTTCAGGGCAGTATTCGGGAGGAACATTTTCTACTAGTACGCAAAATAACTATCCAGGCTCTATCAGGTCCGGCCTGATCTCGGGCATTTTTGGGTACGGCAGCTACGGCGTTGCGTCGGGCGTTGCGGCGAACAATGTTACATTTAGGCCAGTAATATGGAATAAGTGACATCGGTGCCGGTTCTTTCTGTCACTCTTTGCTTGGGGTGTGGCTGGTGTAGCTAGTTTTCCTGTAGACTTAGGTACCCAAGTGCATATTAATATTACAAGTTAAAATAATCATAAACGGAAAATATCATACAATATTTTATTGTGTGGTATTTTTTTCTATAGGGGAAGGGGCAGGAGGAAGTAAAAAAAATTACCCCTATACATCTTTTGTAGTAACTAGTTGTGTTTTTTAAATATTTTTTATTGATTTATCTAAAATTTTATGGTAATATACTATCATACAATAAATA
>CAMVKF010000095.1 GCA_947168035.1 uncultured Clostridia bacterium
CCATTTTTAATATATCAAAAAGTAATTCTCTTTTTTCAGTTATAATCCATAACATTGTATTTTGATTCATTTTCCCACCCCAATTTTATATAATTATATATTAAAATTTTTATTAAATCAATAAAAAAAGTATAAATTTTGTCTACTACTATAGTGCAATAAGCACCTATAAAAAGGTCCAAACATTTGATGTTTGAACCTTTTTAATTAGATTGTTGCAAATATTATTTTAAGTATACCTTTTTAACATATATGCTAAAAAATCCCAAAAGCTCATATCATTCACCACCTTTCTTGTTTTCGTTCTCAAACTTCCTGTTATTTACAAAATAACATCTTTCGGTAATTTTTTTCGTGTGATTTTTGATGGGATTTTTTGGGATTTTTTAGTAAAATATAGTATAGAACAATAGTGGACATTATGATAATTGCAAAAGATAAAAAAAGAACGTTTGTTTTTTAAACGTTCTTTTTTATCTTATTACTTTTCTTATATAATAAACTCATTTATACCATTTTTTTTATTTTATCTGAATAATAATACAAAAACTCCATAGGAGTTGGTATTCCTGTTTCATAATTAATTCTTGCTTTATAGTATTTCTCTAAATCTTCAGTTGGAGATATTCTCCAAGCATGTATTATTGCATTTTGAATTCCATTTGTTATTGTTGTTCCTGATTTTTTATATTTATTAATCAAATATTGAGTAACATTTCCTGGATTTTTTCCGTTTTCTATTAAATATATTAATGCATCTTTTATATATTCTTTACCTTTAAGTTTCGAAGTTATTCCAATTAAATCCATCTCATAATCAATTAAATTTGTTAATCTGTTTTCTCCATTTTCTAAAACCTCTTTCATTTGCAAAACATTCGACTTTAATATGGTTTTTCTTAAATTTATAAAACTATTAAATACATGGTCTGCTGAGTATTTAGGATGATCTTTATATAAAATTAAATCTGCTCCGTTTCTATGCAAAATTTCATAAGTTCTTTTAGAATTAACATGTGTAGTTACAATCACCACAGGCTCATAACCTAAATTTAGTTTATTTAAATTTTCTAAAAATTCTAAAGAATCTGTACTTCCGTTAATACTATTATTCAATTCTAGGTCTAAAATTATTCCTTCGGGCTTTTTAAGTTTTACTAAATTTAAGCCTTCTGTATCTGAATCTGTAATACTAACTATTTCAATATCATTCCTATTTTGAACTGCTTGTTCAAGTAATTTGTAATCATTTATATCATCTTCTATAATTAAAATTTTCATTTTGCTATTATTCATTTATACTATTATTCCTCCTTTAAGGCATAAAGTTCCCTACCCAAATATTACCTTTTTTATAGATATACCATAAAATCTCAGAAAATTCCATATGTACACATTATATTTTTCCAACTTTTTTTATTCTTTATATTATAAAATATAAAAAAAGAAAGGAATAAGTTTTCTAATGCAAAAAAAAATTGAATTAAATGAGCAAGTTTTAAGAGGTCTAAGAATAAAGAATATTAGAGAAAATGAGCTAAAATTAAACAAAACAGACTTAGCAAAACGTATTGGCATTTCGAGTCAATTTCTTAGTTTAGTAGAAAGTGGAAAAGGAAACCTAACATATAAAAGCTTAAAGAATTTAAGAGATATAAGTTCTCATTCTGCTGATTATATTTTATATGGATTAGATGATAGTGTTTTAAATAATACTAAAGAATATTTAGAATTTTTTAGTGAAGATGAGTTAAAAAGTGGATTAGACATTTTAAAAGATTTAGTTTATGTTTTGAAAAATAAAAAATACTAAAAAATCTATTGCTTAATAAGCAATAGATTTTTTAGTACTATTTCCTACAATAATTTCTATTCCAATTTTGATTTATGCTTGCAGAATTCGTTCCGATCTGTAATTTGGTTTCCAATTGTTTTGTTTAAAGCAAAATCTATATCATCATCTTGTTCATTGGGACACATTGTGCAACAACTTCCTAAAAATCTATTGCATATACATCTTATAAACCTTACAATTACTGCTGTAATATATGCACCAATTGCTAAAAGAGTAACAATTAGTATTGCAATTGGAAGGTCAGTAACACTTCCTATTATTGAAAGCACAGCTAATATTATTAAATATATTGCAAATATGGTTATAGTAACTAAAATTGGAGAGTTAAAAACTCTTTCTAAAACTATAGCAAGAAGAATTGTAGCTACAAAAATAGCTAAAATTATAAGAAAATTCATAATATACACCTCTTTGATATATATTATGAATTTTCTTATTTTTTGTGATATGTTTATTATGACATATAATCTTTCAACTTTCTAGACCTTGAAGGGTGTCTTAACTTCCTTAAAGCTTTTGCCTCTATTTGGCGAATTCTCTCTCTTGTAACATCAAATTCTTTTCCAACTTCTTCTAATGTTCTTGCTTTTCCATCATCTAAACCAAATCTTAATCTTAATACTTTAGCTTCTCTTTGGGTTAATGTAGACATTACTTCTTCTAACTGCTCTTTTAGCATTGTATAAGATGCTGCATCCTGTGGTGCAGGTGAATCATCATCTTGAATAAAATCACCTAAATGACTATCATCTTCTTCTCCTATTGGAGTTTCTAATGATACTGGGTCTTGTGCTATTTTTTGTATTTCCATTACTTTTTCAATTGGCATTTCTAATTCTTTTGATAATTCTTCTTGAGAAGGCTCTCTTCCTAGTTTTTGAAGTAACTGCCTTGAAGTTCTAATCAATTTATTTATTGTTTCTACCATATGAACCGGAATTCTTATAGTTCTGGCTTGGTCTGCAATTGCCCTTGTTATTGACTGCCTTATCCACCAAGTTGCATAAGTACTAAATTTAAACCCTTTTGTATAATCAAATTTCTCTACAGCTTTTATTAACCCTAAATTTCCTTCTTGAATTAAATCTAGAAATAACATTCCTCTACCAACATATTTTTTTGCAATACTTACAACTAACCTTAGATTTGCCTCTGCAAGTTCCTTCTTAGCATCTTCATCATCTTCAAGAATTCTCTTTGCTAAATCTAGTTCTTCGTCATAAGTTAAAAGTTTAATTCTACCAATTTCACGAAGGTACATTCTAACTGGGTCATCTATACTAATTCCTTCAAAAGAATCATCTGTTGTTATTTCATCTAATTTTAAATCTTGAACCTCTTTTAAATCCTCTTCATTTGGTTCATCTTCAAAATCATCTTTTAAAACATCTACTCCCATTTCTTCCATCGCATCAAATACTTTTTCTATTTGATCTGCATTTATATCGTCCAATTCTGTTGCTAATTCTCCATATGTTAATTTTCCATTTTCTTTGGCTTTTTTAATAATTTTATCTACTTTTTCTTTAGCTTTTTGTTTTTCTTTTTCTATTTCTTTTTCTTCTAAATCTATTGAAGTTTTTGTTACATTTTCCTCTTTATTGATTTTTTCTTCTAATTCTTTTTCAGTTTTATTTTTACCCAATTTGAAGACCCTCCCTCTAATATAATTATTTTATCTTTACAAGTTTTAAAATAACTTCATTTAGCTCTTGTCCTAATTTTTGCTTTTCTTCAATATTTTGCGCATCTTCCATTAATTTTATTAATTCATAGCGTCTTTTTTCTAATTTTTCTTTTTCGTATTTTTTAAAAATATCTTCTAAAGCCTTGTGATTGTCTGTTATTGCAAAATCTTCAGCCATTATTGCTGTTAAGTGATTTTGAACCTCAGTTTCTTCTATTTTGTCAAGAATTATATTAAGATTTGTATTCTTTTTTTCAAGTTCATCGAAAATTAATTGTATTATTTTCTTATTTACTTCATATTTAAAATCTTGTATTGTGATTTTTTGTTTAATAAATTCGTAATTTTCTGGATTGTTTATTAATATTGATATAATTAAGTTTTCCCTTTTTATTATTTCTTTTGATACTTGTTCTTTTGATAAATTTTCTTTTTTATTCTGTACTTTTACATTTTTTTCTAAAACTTTTCGACTTGAATTTTGATATTGTAATTTATTTACTTGACCAAAGATTGCTTCTTTTGAAATATTATATCCTTTTGATATTTTTTCTATATATATTTCTTGTTCAATTGGATTTTCAATTTTTGCAAGTAGTTTTGCTATTTCATTTAAAAATTTAACTCTATCTCCAGCAACTTCTAAATCTATTTCTTGTTTTAAAATTTTAACTTTAAATTCAATAAGAGAAATTGCCTCATTTATGAGTTTTTCAAACCTTGCAGAACCATATTTTAAAATATATTCGTCAGGATCTTTTGCACCAATTAATTGTAAAACTCTCATATCACAGCCCATATTGCCCATAATTTCCATTGCTCGTAATATTGCTGTTTGACCTGCCCCATCTGAATCGAACCCTAAAATTACTTGCTCAGCATTTTTTCTAAGAAGCCAACCTTGGTTTGTAGTAAGTGCTGTACCGAGAGCTGCTACTACGTTTTTTATTCCTCTTTGGTGTAGTGAAATAACATCCATATATCCTTCAACAATAAGTAATCTTTTATGCTCATACTTTTTTGCAACATTTAAACCAAATAAATGCTTTCCTTTACTATACACTATATTTTCTGGTGAATTAATATATTTGGGTTTTGAATCATCTAAAACTCTTCCTCCAAAAGCAATTACTCTATTTCTTTCATCTAAAATAGGAATTATAAATCTATTTCTATATCTATCTATATATTTGCCATTATCGTTTTTGTTTACTAAGCCTGATTCTAAGATTTCTTCATCTTGAAATCCCTCTTTTCTAAGAGCTTGATATAATTCATCAAAATTTCCTGAAAACCCCAGATTATATATATCTAATGTGTCTTTAGATAATTTTCTTTTTTTAACATATTCTTGTCCTATTTTAGACCTTGGTTCATAAAGCCTTTTATGGTAATAATCTGCTGAAAATAAATTCACTTTATATACTTTTGCCTTTAAAACTTCTTTTTTGCTGTCTTCATTATTAATTGACTTTGGCAAAGCAATATTGGCCTTTTCAGCTAAATTTTCGACTGCTTCTTTAAAACCTAACCCTTCTATTTTACTAATAAAAGAAATTACATTTCCCCCAACTCCACAGCCAAAGCAATGAAATATTTGCTTGTCTGGAGAAACTGAAAATGATGGAGATTTTTCATTGTGAAATGGACATATTCCAAAATAATTTCTTCCACTTCTTTTTAAATGCACATATTGTGAAATAACATCTACTATATCGTTACTATCTCTAACTTCGTTTATAATTTCATCACTATAGTACATTCATTTCCCATCTCCTTGTCTAAATTTGTGGGTGGTACAAGGGTTAATCCCTATATTTTTTTTATAAATCACCTTACAATATCTAAATTACCATATTATATTATTCGACGAATTTTACATAATTCCCTTTTTTGTTACAAAAAAATTTTTAATAGATAATTAAAAAAGTAAATTCAATTTAAAATATAAGTGAACATAACTAAG
>CAMVKF010000096.1 GCA_947168035.1 uncultured Clostridia bacterium
TGGTTAGAATGCCGCCCTGTCACGGCGGAGGTCGACGGTTCGAGCCCGTTCCAGGTCGCCATTTTTTATTTATTAATTTGGCTTCATAGCTCAGTTGGTAGAGCAGAGGACTGAAAATCCTCGTGTCAGTGGTTCGATTCCACTTGAAGCCACCAAAAATTATGGTGGATGTAGCGCAGTTGGTTAGAGCGCCAGTTTGTGGCACTGGAGGTCGTGAGTTCGAGTCTCATCTTCCACCCCATTAAATTTTCCACTATTTTTTTATATAATGGGCTGTAGCCAAGCGGTAAGGCACATGACTTTGACTCATGCATGCGCTAGTTCGAATCTAGCCAGCCCAGCCAATTTGTATAAAGAGGATATCATCAAAATTGGTATCTTTTTTTACTAGTATAAAAAGTTTTTTTGCACATAAAAAATAATAAATGAAAATCGATGGTTTAAAATTACCATCGATTTTTGTTTCAAAAAATATATTAAATTTCCCTTATGCTTCTGGTTCAACTATACCATAATTTTTGCCATCTTTTAGTTTGTAAATAACACAAACCTTATTTGTTTCAATATTAATAAATGGTAAAAAGTTATGTGTAGGTCTTTCTTTAAGTGCAAAAACTGCATCTTCTGGAGAAAGTGGTTTTATTTCATAGTAACCATATTTTAAAATTTCATTTTCTATTTCTTTTTTCTCAGCTGTTTCTTCATTTAACTCTTTTAAAGAACCTTCTCTTAACATTTTTTCTTTTTTTGTTTTTGTTTTTCTTATTTGACCTTCTAAAATATCAATAACTTTGTCAATTGATGCATATAAGTCTTTTTCTTCTGCCTCTGCCCTATATTTTTCGCTATTTACATTTACAACTATTTCTGCTACTTGTTCCTTTTTTTCTGTTCTTATTGTAACTTCTGCAATAGAATTTTCAAAATATTTTTCAATTCTCTCTAGTTTTCTTTCAATATAATCATTTATTGCTTCAGTAACTTCTATTCCTTTACCTAATACTTTTATTTCCATAGTAATCTCCTCCTTAAAAATCTTTAATTTTTTATATTATATATTTAATTTTAACTTTTTGCAAGTAATTTGGGGAATTTTTTACTTTTACCCAAATAAACTTATTTGGTTGCTTTCTTGCATTCCATCTAGCACCCCAAATTCACGTAGTAAATCTATTGAAGAATCTCCAAGTTTTGCGCTTATTCTTACTTCATCTATTGACATAAATTCTTCTTTTTGGGCCGCTTTATATAAACTTTCTGCAGCTATTGGACCAAAACCTGCAATTGATGCAAATGGTGGTCTTATTCCTTCATCTTCTACAATAAAATTTTTGTAATGTGATTTATATAAATCTATTGGCAAAAATTTTATTCCTCTTTCATACATTTCTAGTACTAGCTCTAAAACTGCATACATATCTTGTTCTTTTTTAGTTGCAGAAATTCCCTTCATATCTATTTCTTTCATTTTATTTTTTACTTTTTCTTTTCCAAAAATCATACATGCACTATCAAAATTTTCTAATGCTCTTATTGTAAAAAACGCACTATAATATGCTTTTGGACAATGAACCTTAAACCACGCTATTCTAAATGCATTTGTAACATATGCTGCAGCATGTGCTTTTGGGAACATGTATTTTATTTTCTCACATGATTTTATATACCAATCTGGTACATCATGTTCAAGCATAATTTGTTTGTATTCTTCCCATTTTGCTTCTTTTCCTTTTGCAACTTTTCCTTTACGAACAGATTCCATTATTTTAAATGAAGTATTTGGGTCTATGCCTTTTTTTATTAAATATATCATAATATCATCACGACAACAAATTGCTTCTTTTAGTGTTACAGTTCCACCTTTTATTAAATCTGCCGCATTATTTAGCCATACATCAGTTCCGTGTGAAAGACCTGATATTCTAATTAATTCATCAAAAGTTGTTGGCTTTGTATCTACAAGCATTCCTCTTACAAATTTAGTTCCAAATTCTGGAACACCAAAACTACCCACTTTTGACTTTATCTGTTCTGGCGTAACTCCTAAGCTTTCTGTACCACAAAATAAAGACATTGTTGCTTTGTCATCTAAGGGTACTTTTGTTGGGTCAATTCCTGTTATATCTTGTAACATTCTTATAACTGTAGGATCGTCGTGGCCAAGAATATCTAGTTTTAATAAGTTTTGGTCAATTGAGTGATAATCAAAATGAGTTGTAATAATATCTGAATTTGGGTCATCAGCAGGATGTTGAACAGGTGTAAATTCGTATATTTCCCTTCCTTTTGGTACAACTATTATTCCCCCTGGATGTTGCCCTGTAGTCCTTTTTATTCCAGTACAACCTACGGCTAATCTTGTTGCTTCTGGTGTACTTACTGGAATATTACGTTCTTCATAATATTTTTTTACATAACCAAATGCTGTTTTATCTGCAACAGTTCCTACTGTACCTGCTTTAAAGGTTGTTCCTTTTCCAAATATTACTTCTGTGTATTTATGTGCTTTTGCTTGGTATTCTCCTGAAAAGTTTAAGTCTATATCTGGCTCTTTATCTCCATTAAAACCTAAAAATGTTTCAAATGGAATATCCATTCCATCTTTATCTAACCTTGCCCCACACTTTGGGCATTGTTTATCTGGCAAATCAAAACCATTTCCATACCCATAATCTGTAAAATCTACATATTTACAATTTGGGCATCTATAGTGTGGTGGAAGTGAATTTACTTCTGTAATTCCTGTCATATTTGCTACAAATGATGAACCGAACAGAGCCACGAGAACCTACTATGTACCCATCTTCATTTGATTTCCATACTAATTTTTGAGCTATTATATACATAACAGAAAAACCATTTTTTATAATTGAGTCTAGCTCTTTATCAAGCCTTGTTTTTACTTGCTCTGGTAAATTTTCTCCATAAAGCTTGTGTGCCTTTTCATATGCTATGTCTTTTATTGTTTGCTCACACCCTGGAATGTGTGGTGGACACTTTTCTTCTGAAATAGGTACTATTTTTTCGCACATATCTGCAATTTTATTTGTATTTGTAACTACAACTTCATATGCTTTTTCCTCTCCTAAATATTTAAATTCATCAAGCATTTCATTTGTAGTCCTTAAATAAAGTGGTGCTTGGTTATCTGCATCTTTATAGCCTTGCCCTGCTTCTAAAATTCTTCTATATACCTCATCACCTGGATCCATAAAGTGAACATCACATGTTGCAACTACAAGTTTATTTAATCTCTCACCTAATTCAACTATTTTTTTATTTATATCTTTTAATGCTTGCTCATTTGGAACAATTCCATTTCTTACTAAAAACTCGTTGTTTCCTATTGGCTGAATTTCTAAATAATCATATTCTCTTGCTATTTCTTCAATTTCTTCTTCAGATCTTCCTAGTTCTATCGCTTGGTAAAGCTCGCCTGCTTCACATGCACTACCTAAAATTAACCCTTCTGAATATTTTCTATATAAACTTTTTAATATTCTTGGTTTTTTATAAAAGTATTGTAAATGAGAAATTGAAACAAGTTTATATAAATTTTTTAGTCCAACATAGTTTTTAGCTAAAATAATAGCATGATATGGTCTTAAATTTTTATATTCATTTTTCTTAGCTTCTTCATCTTGGGCTTTAATCTCTATATCTTCTACAGTTTTAGCACCACGTTTTTTTAGAATTTTCATCATTTCATTAAGTACCTTAACTGTTGTATCTACATCATCCAAAGCTCTATGAGCAACTTCAACTTTTATTTTTAAGTATTCTGCAATTTTACCAAGCTTATGTTTTTTAAGTTCTGGAAAAATCTTTCTAGATAGGCTTAATGTATCTACATAGGTATAGTCAAAATCATAACCTAGCTCTTTTGCATTATGTTTTAAAAAGCCAACATCAAATGATGCATTATGTGCAACTATAACTGAATCTCCAAGAAATTCTAACATTTTTGGAAATACTTTATCTATAGTCTCTGCATCTTTTACCATATCATCTGTAATATTTGTAACTTCTACAACTCTTTGAGGAATCGGCTTTTCAGGGTTTACAAAACAAGAAAAACTATCTATTACTTCTCCATTTTTTAGTTTCATTATTCCTATTTCTGTTATTTTTTCTGTTTTAGGAGAAAAGCCTGTTGTTTCTAAATCGAGTACACAATATGTAGTATCTATATCTTGTCCTTTATAATTTGTTACAACTGTTGAAGAATCTGGTACTAAATATGCCTCAACTCCATATATTACCTTCATATCTGGATTATCAATTCCAAGCAATTTATGTGCTTCTGGAAAAGCCTGTACTACACCATGGTCTGTTATTGCAATTGACTTCCAGCCCCATTTCATTGCTCTTTTTATTAAATCCTCACAAGATGAGATTGCATCCATTTGGCTCATTTGTGTATGCATATGTAATTCTACTCTTTTTATTTCAGCTAAGTCTTGTCTTACTTCTTTTTTAATTCCTTCTGTTTCAATTATTGTATTTGCTAAAATTTCCATCTCATGAGAAAAATTACTTATTCCTGATTTTCCTTCTAATTTTATAGCTTTTGCTTTACCTAATTTTCCAATTACTTTTTTCTTTTCTTCAGGTTTTACAAATATTTTACAACTAATGGTACTTGACCCATCATATACATTAAAAGATATTAAAAACTTGCCACTTTTTAGTTCTCTCTCTTCTATTGTACCTGGCAATATTTCTCCTACAATTGCTGCCATATCATCTTCTGGTGATATATCTATAATTTTTACTATATTTGTTTTTATATTTAGATTTCTTCCATATATTAATGGAGTTTCTTCTTCTAGTTCTTTTTCTAATAATTTTGTTTCTGCAATAGATGGCGCAAATTCTTTACTTTCTTTTTTTGTTTCCTGTTTTTCTTTTGTTTTTGCTTTTTCTTCTTCTTTTTGTTTTGCAATTTGCTCACCAATTACCATATGTTCTAATGCCTTTTCTATTTCATGTTTTTTACTTTGCTCTCTTTTTAATTTTAAGTTTTCTTCATCTTCTACATTTATGTCTTCTACAAATTCTATTTTATAATTATATTTAAACAGATTTGTCATTACTCTTTCAAGCTCTTTATCTAACTTTCTTGCTCTTAAAAAATCTGCTCCTCTAATTTTCATTAATACTATAATTTTGTTTTGCTCAACTTTTATTGAACTTTTAAGCAAAATCATAGGCTTCATAAGTGGGTATTTGTGTATCATATAGCATATTAAATTTTCCCATTCTTTTTCAATAGGCTTAATGGTAACATTTTCTGTATAATTAATTTTTATATCTATATTTGCAAATTGAAATCTTTCTTTCAAAAATTTTTCAAAAAACCATAATTCTTTTATTTCTAAATA
>CAMVKF010000097.1 GCA_947168035.1 uncultured Clostridia bacterium
GAAAGCCGTTCAGAATTCGAACAGGATTTGAAGAATTTTTACAAATATATTTATTATGGTTTTGCTTACTACCAATAAATAAAGTATAAAACCTATACTTAACCCTATAACCATATAAAGTCTTAAGTTACCATCTGAAAATTTATACATAAAATATATAATACTAATGCCTGTTAATATCCAAAATAAACCATCTTCTATATATGTTACAATATTTTTTGTTTTAAAGCTTTTTCTAAGTATTCTAAAAAAATCAAAAAATAAACCAATTATCACTCCATTTAATGTAAAAAGTAAAAAAATATATGCTTGATTAATTGCCAATGCTTTAAACCTTCCTTCTATAAATTTGATTCTTAATTAATCAATATAAATTCGCCTCATCTTGCTGATAAAAATTTTTTTGTATCTTCGCTTTCGCTAAAAAATAATTTCATCACGTGAGGCTCGTATTTACCATCATTTAAATATTTTACTAAATAGCCCACCTTCTTGTATTTTTTTAGAGTGATCACTATAACCAAGATTTCCTATTTCACCTTCTACTATAACGTCTCCTGTATCTATACTTAATTTATTTATTTTTAAATTTTCACCTTTTACTGTAAGAAGTCCCAAGTCTGTTTCCATAATAACTAATTGGTCATCAAAACTCAAAACATCTTTAACTCCAGATACACTAAGCTTGTTCCTATTTTCTAAAATCAAATTCTGAACAACATTATTTAATTGCGATACACTTCTTTTTTCCTCTACTATCATAACTTTCCTCATTCCTTTCCCAACCTATAAATAATTATATTCAGTGTTTAGATTTTTTAGAACAAACCCCTTGCTAGTTTTTAAAAAATATGGTATAAAAAAAGTAAGGAGGTCTATATTTATGGATGAAGAAAAAAAAGAAATTGAAGTTATAAAAGGTGACAGTAAGGATTTAATAATATCTACTGTTTATGAACATATAAAAAAGGATGATATTGCAATAAATGATAAAAAAACTAACGAGGAAGTTGTTATTCCAGAAAGCTCTAAAAAAGAAAAAAAATAATACGCAAGAGTAATTTTCTCTTGCATATTTTTTTCTCTTTTTAGATGCTGCTACTAATCATTTTGGTAAAAATTAAATTTTGTCAAGTTAAATTGTAAATATTTTTCAAACTAAATTTCCATTTGGCTACCAAGAAAAGTAGCTGCAGACTGTGCAAGTTTTGTTTCTACATCATTCATTTTAGTATTTGCCTCTTTAGAAAGAAGAATTACTGTACCTATTGTATCACCATTTGATATAATTGGATATACAACTTGTGCATTTTGCTTTTTTTGGTTATTATCATTTCTTACAATTGGAACTGCAACATCACTATTTTCGCGACTTGTATATACTTCTTTGTCTTCCATTAATTGTTCTAACTCATCACTTACATTTTTTTCTAGATATTCTTTTTTAGAGCCACCTGATACTGCAATAATTGTATCTTTATCCGTAATAAATGCAATATGTCCTGTAGTTTTAGATAAAGTTTCAGCATAACCTGTTGCAAATTCGGTAAGTTCTCCTATTGGAGAATATTTTTTTAAAATAACTTCCCCTTCTTTATCTGTAAATATTTCTAGCGGATCACCTTCTTTTATACGAAGCACTTTTCTTATTTCTTTAGGAATTACCACTCTTCCCAAATCGTCTATTCTTCTTACGACACCTGTTGCCTTCATTCATTTCCTCCTTGTTTTTTAAATTTTTATATTGTTATTATTTCAAAATTTTACAAAATTATACTAAAAAAACTTTGAACTTAATTTTGTTCAAAGTTTTTTACAGTATAATGTTTTGAGGAGATAATTACCTTAAAACCCTTATAAATTTTATTTTTCAAACTACTTCCCTATAAACATTTGTACATATACTTTTCCATACTTAGATCCTGTAACTACACCAATTCCCGTATAATTAAAACTATTATTCAAAATATTTGCCTTATGACCAGGTGAATTCATCCAAGCATTTACAGCTCCAGAATTTGATGAATTTCCTGCTATATTTTCACCTGCTGTTTTATAGCTTATTTTAAAACTATTTAACATATCAAATGGTGAACCATATGTTGGCGATTGGTGAGAAAAATAGTTGTTTTTCACCATATCTTCTGCCTTAATTCTTGCAACTCTTTGTACTTCATTATCAATTTTTAATTCGCTTAATCCTTGTTTTTTTCTTTCTTGATTAATTAAATTAAAAACTTCTTGTTCATCTGAATTAATACTTGCATTTTGTCCACTTGAGCTAGAATTTGTAGATGTATTTCCTGCATTTTGGTTTGTAGATGTATTTGGGTAAATTGGTTTAATATATTTTTTGTGTACAGCGCCTACATAATCTCCTTCTACTTGAACAATATACCAATCTCCAACTCCTGCAAATACCCTAATATATTCGTTTTTACTTACAGAAGCAACTACTTTGTAATTTAACCCGCGGTCCAGACCTTACATTTAAATTTGTTGCTGTAACAATTCCTGTTGAAAAACCTGTATTATAATAGTTTTGCATTCCAAATGATGTTGTAACTTTTGTAATTATAAAAACAATTACAAATACAATTATAAATTTTAATATATTTCTCTTTTTTATGCTTATAATTTTCATATATAATATAACCTCCTATTTCAAGTTATATTATTATATTTTAAAATTATACCTAAAAAAATCTACCTTTTTATTTTATTAGTTGTAGTTTTTTCAAACTCTTCTTTTCTTATCTCTATATCTGCTATTTTTTTATAAACTGGAAGTTCCTCTGTTGCTGTTTGAATATCATTTTTTAAAGTTTGTTCTATATTTTCTATCTTCATATCTTCAACTACTTCTTGGTTTAAGAAAACCTCTGCAACAAGAGAAGTTTCTTGCCCTGCATTGTTCTTTTTAGATTTTACTATAGCTTCTTTTACATATGGTATTGCTAATATATAGTTTTCGATTTCTTCTGGGTAAATATTTTTACCATTATCTAAAACAATTAAATTTTTCTTTCTTCCTGTAATTATAAGTTGACCTTTTTTGTTTATATGTCCATAATCTTCTGTATTACACCATCCATTTTTTAGAACCTTATCCGTTTTTTCTTTATCTTTGTAGTAACCTTTCATTACTATGTCACCTTTAACGCAAATTTCACCATTTCCATCTTCATTTACATTTTCAAGTTTTACTTCACAACATGGCAAAATAACACCTACTGTAGAACTATCATTAAATTTCATTCTGTTTACTGAAACTAAAGGAGAGCATTCTGTAATACCATAACCATTTATTAAAGTTATTCCTATATCATTAAAAAACTTTCCAATTTCAGACCTAATCGGTGCACCACCACATACTATTTCTTTAAGGTTTCCGCCTAGTGCATCATGTATTGATTTAAATAGTTTTGGTCTTAAATCTATGCCCATTTTTCTTAACATATTACTTAATGGAATTGCTTTTTTAAGCATTTTATCTTTTCCAGTTTTTGCTGCTGTATTCCAAATGTTTTTATAAAATACCTCAGTAAATGCTGGTACTAAATATATAAAGTCTGGCTTAAAATAGTTTATATTTTTCAAAACATTTTTCAAACTATCATTTATACATATTGTTGAATGATGATGTAGTTGAACCAATATTCCTGCAACTGCCTCATATGTATGGTGATATGGCAAAACAGAAAGTGCTGTTTCTCCTACATCTGCAACCTGAAGACCATAATATACAACACTTACTAAATTGTGTTCTGTTAACATAACTCCTTTTGGTTCTCCTGTAGTACCAGAAGTGTAAACTAGCATTTTTACATTGTTTACATCATCTTGCATTGAAGTATATATAGTACTTCCTTGTTCAAGTACTTTTCTTCCATTTTCTTTAAATTCATCATAAGATAAAATATTTCCTTCTTGATTTTTTCTATTTAAACCTATAAAGAATTTTATATTAGGAACTTGATTTTTTATTTCTTCAATAAGGTCTTCATATTTATCTTGGTAAAATAATACCTCAGCATCACTATGAACTAAAACTTTTATTATATCTTGAGGTGGCAATTCTCTATCTATTGGTACAAATACTCCTAAACTTTTAAGCATACTTAAATAAACAGTTAACCATTTATAACTGTTTTCGCCAATTATTGCAACTTTTTTATCTGCCATTCCAAGACAACTAAGGGCAGTACCTACTTCTTCTGTGTCTTTTACAAATTGCTTATATGTAATTTCTATAACATTTTCTTTGTTATTTTCATCTTTAAATTTAAAAGCTACTTTGTCACCCGCTTCGTCTACTGCATATTTTAACATTTCTTTTATTGTTTCTACTTTTCTAACATTATTTAGCGCATAATTTTTGCTCATTTTTACTTTCTTCCTTTCTCATATACCTGTTTGGAAAAGAATTAAATTCTGACTTAGTCCAAAATTGTAATTATTTTTCAAACCAATTTACTCCATATACTTTGCATTTATATTTGATATATCCTCATCAATTTTATTTATGATTTTAGCATAAACTTGCATCTTTTTAGAGTCTATTTTTGAAATTTTATTATTGGCTTTATATTTAATTTTATGTTCTGTGGTTGACCAAAAATCCATAGCCATAGTTCTAATTTGAATTTCCATCTTAACTTTTGCAATTGTACCACCAATATCTACTGGTGTTTGCCCAATTAAATGTAAACCTGAATATCCACTCTTTTTAGGTGCATAAACATAATCTTTAATCTCTAAAATATCTATATTAGAATCTTGCTCTATTATCTTTTTTATTTTTAAAATGTCTGCCTTAAATGGACAAACAATTCTTATACCTGCTATATCATTTACATTAGAAATAAGCGTTTTGTAGTTCATATCATAATTTTTCTTTTGCATTTTTTTAATAATACTTTCAGGTGTTTTTATTCTACAATCAATTTTATCTATCACGTTATATTTGTAACATTTATTTAATGAGTCTTTTATATTTTCAAGCTCAGTTTTTGTTTGGTTCATAGCTATTTCATAAATGTTAATTAGTTTTTGAAATTCTTGTTTTTTAATATCTACAGGCATCACAGCAAGTTTTGTTAAGGAATTATCTTCTTCCATAAAACCCACCTCCTTAAAAATTTATCTTTTAGTATGATTTACAAGATAATGGTTTCCAATATATTTATTATCTCAAAGCATTGAAATATTAATAATTTGAAAAGTTTCGAATGTGATTGTGTACGTAAAGCAGGTCACCGAAAAGA
>CAMVKF010000098.1 GCA_947168035.1 uncultured Clostridia bacterium
CTTGTTTTATTTTTTCTTCTGTTAATATCCAACTTCTATCTAATTCTTGGTTTGAATTAGCAGCTATATGTCTTAACATCAATAGAATATCTCCAATATCTACTACATTATTATTATTTAAATCTCCCTTAATGCCTTTATTTGTTTCTGCAGCAAAAACACCTCTTGGCATTATAAATATTGGTATAATAACTAATATTGTAATTATAATTAATTTTTTTATTTTTTCCATAACTTCGCTTAAAAATAAGCTTCCCTCCTCATATGCATAGTTATACACATTTTATTATAGCATATTTAACATAAAGTGTCAAATTATGTAATTTAAGTTCAATTTTACCTAGTACAAATATTCTTTGCATCTTCTTTGTATCATTTTTTATTGTCTCGCTAAAAATCCTTGTTAGAGTTTACTGTCACATTTTGTATTTTCAAATAATAAAATATATTAAAAAATAATTTTTGAAAGGTAACTGTAGTTTTAAAGATACTCTTTTTTATAACTGTGTATACCTTTAAGAAAGGAATGGAATTTTTTATGAGAAGATGTAAATGCATGAATAATAATGAAATGCAACATTGTAATAATAATGCCATAGAAAATAGTTGTAATAATATATGTTCAGATAAACAAGATTATAATGTAAATTGTAGTTGTGGCTTTGATGATGATAATTTATATAATGTTTTACCACTTAACCCAAATTTAGCTCAAAGCTATGTTCCCATTCAAATTATGAATGAAACTTTTAAGCCTTGCCCTGGTTTAAGACATGGTACAATTTTCCCAGAGCTTGTAAGCCCATATTCACCTTTGGATTCTATGAGACAAAATGAGTATTTAGAAAATTCAAATGTTATTGGAGAGGGGTGCAATTGTGATGGAAGAAGATAGAAATATAAATCAAGGTCTTTGTTGTTCTTTAAATGATAGAGATAATTATAGTGTAAATGAAATGTCTCAAGATGAAATGCTAAAAAATATTAAATGTCTTAGATTTGCAATTGTTGATTTAGCACTATATTTAGATACACATCCAAATGATAAAAAAGCTTTGTGCCTTCACAATAAATACTGTAAAGATTTAAGAGCTTTAGAAGATATGTACCAAAAAGTTTATGGACCTTTAACAATTAATTATCCTTGTAATAAATGGAGATGGCTTGAAGAGCCATGGCCTTGGGAAGGAGGAAGAAACTAATGTGGACTTATAATAAAGTATTACAATACCCTATTAATATTAAATGTACAGATCCTCGTTTAGCAAAAGTAATTATTTCTCAATACGGAGGACCAGATGGTGAACTTGGAGCATCTCTTAGATATTTATCTCAAAGATTTGGTATGCCAGACCAAACATCAAAAGCAGTGCTAAATGATATTGGTACAGAAGAACTTGCTCACTTGGAAATGATTGGAACCATAGTACACCAATTAACAAAAAATGCTAGTATTGAGGAAATTGAAAAAGCAGGTTTATCTGCATATTACACAGACCATGGATTAGATGTATACCCTGTTAGTGCTGCAGGTGTTCCTTTTACAGCATCATATATTGCAGCAAAAGGTGACCCTATTGCAAATCTTCAAGAAGATTTAGCAGCAGAGCAAAAAGCTCGTGCAACTTATGAAAAATTAATTGACTTATGTCGTGATAATCCTGATGTTTTAGACCCACTTAAATTTTTACGTGAACGTGAAGTTGTTCACTTCCAAAGATTTGGTGAAGCTCTTCGTGGTGTTCAAGATAAACTATCCCAAAGAAAATTTTATATGAATAATATGCAAAATAACTAAACCAAAGCAGAAGTCATTTTTTGACTTCTGCTTATAATATTGGTCAATCGTTTTTATTAATATTTTGATATTTTTTGCAAACTTTGACATTTATAATTTTAATTGTTATAATATGTTAAAAGAAATTAGAAATCTAAGGCTGGAAGTTGGATTTTTTCCTTCTTCTCCCTACCTTTGATATCAAAATTGTAGCACAGTAATTAATTATTTAAAAAAAAGAAGGAGCCTAGAGTATGGCAAATACTAAATTGATAGCTAAAAATCCAAACGCTTATCACAATTTTCAAATTATAGAAAAAAAAGAATGTGGTATTGTTTTAACAGGTACTGAAATAAAATCTATAAGACAAGGAAAGGTTAATTTAAAAGATTCTTTTGCACAAATAAAAAATGGAGAATGTTTTATTTATGGTATGCATATTAGCCCATATGAATTTGGAAATATATATAATAGAAACCCTATAAGAGACAGAAAGCTTTTACTTAATAAATCTGAAATTAATAAACTTTTAGGCAAAGTTAAATTAAAAGGCTATAGTCTAGTTCCAATTTCACTTTATTTTAGTGGAAAATTTGTAAAAGTAGAACTAGGTATTGGAATAGGTAAAAAGCTTTATGACAAGCGCCATGATATAGCAAAAAAAGAGGCTGAAAGAAGAATTGCTATTGCTTTGAAAAATAGATAGTAGTAAATATTGCGGGCGATTAAAATCGCCCCTAACTTGCCATTCTTTTTTGTCTTAATTCTTTTGCATATTTTAATGTTACCTCATTTATTTCCCCTGAAGATATACGTGCAATTTCATGTATAATTTCTTGTTCTTCTAGTTTTTTAATTGAAGTTGTTGTTCTATTTAGTTTTACATTTTTATTTATAAAATAATTATAGTCTGCTATTGCAGCAATTGAAGGCAAATGAGATATACATATAACTTGATGATTTTTTGCTATTTTACTTAATTTTTCTGCAACACTATTTGCTGCTTTTCCACTAATACCTGTATCTATTTCATCAAATACAAGAACTTTTGAATTGTCTGCACCTGCTAGTACAGTTTTTATAGCAAGCATAATTCTAGACATTTCCCCACCTGATGCAACTTTAGATAATTCTTTTTCATCTTCTCCTAAATTTGTGCTAACAAATAATGTAACTTTTTCTTTTCCTGTCTCAAAATACTCATCTTCTTTAAATTCTATATGAATATTAATATTTGCATTTTTCATATCTAAATCTTTTAAATTATTATTTATATTTTTTGCAAGTTCTACTGCTTTTCTATTTCTAATATTATGCATTTTTATTGCAATATCATCTAAAATTTTAATTATATTTCTCTTTTCTTCTTTTAGATTTTTTATATATTCATCTAAGTTCTCTATATGGAATATTTCAGCTTCTACTTCTTTTTTATATTCCAATATTTCTTTAATAGAATTTCCATATTTGCGTTTTAATGAGAGAATTAAATCTAATCTATCATCAACTCTTTTTTGCTCTTCTTCATCAAAATATATTTCATCTTTATATGAAGAAACATCTCTTGATATTTCTTGTAATTCATAATATACACTTTTTAAACTATTGGCTGATTGAAGGTATTTTTCATCTATGTTTTCTATTTTTTCTATATTTCTTATTGCATTGCTAATTGCATCTATTACACCTTCTGAAATTGTGCAGTCTATTTCATTTAATGTTACAGCTATTTTTTCTGAATTTGCTATTTTGTTTTGCTTTGCCTCTAATTCTTCTTCTTCCCCCTCTATTAGATTTGCAATTTCTATTTCGTTTACTTGGTATTTTAATAAATCTAGTTTTCTTTGGCGTTCTTTATCATCCCCTAAGTTTTCTTTTAACTCTTTTTTTATTTGGTTAAATTTTATATAGTTTTCTTTATATTGTTTTTTTAAATTTTCTATTTCTTCGCCAATATAACAATCTAAATAGCTTAAATGTTCTTTATTATCTAAAAGATTTTGATTATCGTGTTGACCATGTATTTCTATAACTTCTTTCATAAAATCTTTTAATTCGTTTACTGTTGCCATTCTTCCATTAATTTTACACAAGTTTCTTCCATTTGAATTTATTTCTCTTGAAACAATTATATTTCCATCTATAGAATTTTGGTTTTCTGGCTCAAACATACATATTTCTACAAATGAATTTGTTTCACCTTTACGAATCATTTCTTTTGAAAACCTACCACCAGAGATTATATTTAAAGCTCCTATAATTAAACTTTTTCCTGCTCCTGTTTCTCCTGTTAATACGTTTAAACCATTATTTAAATCTATTTCAACATCTTCAATTATTCCTATATTTTTTATGTGTAAATTTGTTATCATAATATACCTCCAACAAAAAATACCAAACGAGTTTTTCAAAAACTTTCGTTTGGTACTATTATACATCATTTATTTTTTTTGTCAATAGGTATTATCTCTTTATAAAATTTATTTTTTCTCCAAAATAATATACATATACATATAGCAATACTAAAAAATATTATACAACCCTTCTTTATTCCAGTCGCTGGGAGTTCTTTTATTGGATATTCCTGTGTTTCTGATATTTCTACAGGCTTTGATATTATTTCTACACTAAATTCAGCTGTTTTTCCTTCATATTGTACAGTTAAAGTATTTTTGCCTATCTTACTATTATCAAATCCTGTAACCTTTACTTTTTCATTTGTCATAGATATTTTGTCTGTTGAATTATCACTATATGTTACTGTTATTTCTCCTCCCGTTAGATCTAAGTTTTCATTGTTTTGTATATATTTCTTTTTGGTTGGCTCTTTTGTTATTTCCATTTTGCTTATTTGCTTTGATATTATTTCTACAGTAAATTCGGCTGTTTTTCCTTCATATTGTACAGTTAGTGTGTTATTTCCTATTTTACTATTATCAAATCCTGTTACTTTTACTTTTTCATTTGTCATAGGTATTTTGTCTGTTGATTTGTCATTATATGTTACTGTTATTTCTCCTCCTGTTAAATCTAAGCTTTCATAGTTTTGTATATATATTTTTTTGATTGGCTCTTTTGTTATTTCTATTTTGCTTATTTGCTTTAATATTATTTCTACAGTAAATTGGGCTGTTTTCCCTTCATATTGTACTGTTAGTGTATTATTTCCTATTTTACTATTATCAAATCCTGTTACTTTTACTTTTTCATTTGTCATAGGTATTTTGTCTGTTGATTTGTCATTATATGTTACTGTTATTTCTCCTCCTGTTAAATCTAAGCTTTCATAGTTTTGTATGTATTTCTTCTTTGTTGGCTCTTTTGTTATTTCTATTTTGCTTATTTGTTTTGATACTATTTCTACACTAAATTGGGCTGTTTTTCCTTCATATTGTACAGTTAGTGTGTTATTTCCTATTTTACTATTA
>CAMVKF010000099.1 GCA_947168035.1 uncultured Clostridia bacterium
AGAATTTCTAAAATTACTCCAATCACATTCGAAACTTTTCAAATTATTAATATTTAAATGTCTTGAAGCTTTAACTCAGTTTGGAAAAGAATTAAATTTTCCAAACTAACTAGCTTATTCTTTTTATTTCTACTACCTTATTAGTCTTATCATCAATTACGAATAATACACAATTTAAAATTGCCTCTCCTGTGGCTATTTTGTACCTTTCAGGAAGTCCTGTTAAAAATCTTTTAAATGCAACTTCTTTATCCATTCCAATTACTGAATTTTTAGGTCCTGTCATTCCTATATCTGTTATATATCCTGTTCCTTTTTCTAAAATCTGCTCATCTGCTGTTTGTATATGTGTATGTGTACCAAAAATTGCTGTTATTTTTCCATCTAAAAAATAACCCATTGCTTTTTTCTCTCCAGTTGCTTCTGCGTGAAAGTCAAGCATTATTATGTCTACATCATTTTTTATTTTATTTACTATATTTTCAGTAACTGAAAATGGGTTATCTAGCATTATGTTTATTTCTGCTCTACCCATTGAATTTATTACTGTAATTTTTTTACCCTTACACTGATATATATTATACCCTTTTCCTAAAACTCCTTCTGGGTAATTGTTTGGCCTTATTATTTTAGGGTGATCTATAAATTTAAAAATTTCCTTTTTGCCCCATGTATGGTTTCCAAGTGTTACGCAATCTGCACCTGAAAGTATTAACTCATTAAAATTTGCGCTAGTTATTCCCATTCCTTCTGCTGCATTTTCGCCATTTACTATACAAAAGTCTACATTATACTTTTGTTTTATATTTGGAATCTTTTTTTTAAATTCTGTTATTCCTATATTTCCTACTATATCTCCAACAGCTAAAATATTCATTAAAAAAATCTTTCCTTTCTCTTACTTTTCGTTACAGTTCAGCAAACTTTTGTACAAAGTAGCCAAACTTAAGGTGCACTTTTCTTTTGAAAACTTGAAAAAAGAAAATGTCCACCACCGACGAGATTTGGCGAATTTTATAGTATTTGCTGAATAGTATCTACTTTTCACAAATTTTTAAATTTTTGTTCTAATATATATAACTACCATCATTATAAATGTTTTTGTTATTGTTTTTAAAAATAAATCAAAATTCACCATTTTTATGCCTATATTGTTTAATTTATCATAACTTTCTATTATAGAATTTATTTCTTCTTTTTCAGATATCTTTGTATCTTCCATATATTGTTTTGCTAAAAATTTTGCTTTTATCATTGCATCATTTTCTAAATAACTTCTTACAAAATATTGAACATAACTTAAAATAAGCATAATATTTAAAAACACATAGTTTGCAGGTAATACCTTTATTGCTATTAATAATGTTGCAATTGCAAAATATAAAAGGTATATATTTGAATATGCAAAATTAAAAATAAGCATTTTTTTAGGTTGTATAGAATGAAGTGTTTCGTGTGCTATTGTTTGTATTCTTGTATAACTATCTCTAACATTTGCAATTATTATTTTGTTTGTTAATGCAATATATAAACAAGTATCTTTTTCTTTATCTTCTTCTATTTTTACATCTGTATTTTGCAATTTTTCTAGCATTGCTTCACAGATTTTAGTGTTTTCCGGATATTTTTGAGTAAGCTTATTAAATTTTGCTTCTTCAACTTTTACAAAACTTTTTAGACTTTTTATTTTTACATCATACACATATAATAAAATTAAAAGTATAAAGATTAAAACAATTGTTAATATATAAAATTCCATTATGAAATCACATCTTTCACAGCTTCGCTAATGGCTTTATTTACATCTGCAAGTAAAATATTAAATTTTAGCTCTGCATCAAAATAATTTTTTACTGGTTCTATTTGAATAAGCTCTGCATATAATTTTTGAATTTCCTGCATTTTTGCTTCATTTGTTTTTCCTGTTTGAATTGAAGAAAGTTGTTCTTCATATCTTAATTTATTAAAATTAGATATTTTTGTTTGATATTCCATATTCATATTTATTTGTTCTTTTGCTTGTTTTAGTTTTTTATATTCTTCTGAAGTTTTTAATTCTTCTGCTAATTTATTTACAGTATCATATACTTGCATAATTATTTCTCCTTACTAAGACATTTCTTATGTCCATTTTTTTACATATATTTTACTATACAGAACTAAAAAATGCAAGAAAATCTCTTGCATTTTTACTATTAAACTGTAACTACAATTCATTGCTTTAACATTTTTAACCTTATAAATTCATCACGTTCTGTTTCTTCTAAATAATTTGCTATTTTTTTAGATAATGCTTCATCTTTTGGAATAATTACTTCTTTTAAAGCATTTGACCTTCTTTCGACTTTCCCTATTTCTGTTTGCAATCTAATTATTGTATTTTGTATCTCTGCTAGTTTTATTATTTCATTTTTTACTTCTATAAATCTAATGATAGATTCATCTACATTTGAAGTTGTGTGGTAAAGCCCATAATTTAATGTAACTTTAGTATTATCTGATACTATTGATGGAATTTCAACCCCCATTAAGCTTAAAGCTTTTATATTAATTGTATCATCATCTTTTATTGAGTTTGTTATATCTATTAATTCATCAAATCCAACATCCACAATTGCTTTTTTTAATGTATTCTCAGCATTAGTTAGAATTATTTTTATTTTTGCTAAAAGCTCTTCTTGCTCTTTTTTATATTGTTCTATTTTCTTTTTTAAAATTAGTATTTTTTTATCTAATATACTTTGACCATTTTTATGTTGTTTTATAGTATTTGCAAGCTTTATCAGATTATTTTTTGTAGGCAAATATGTTTTTGACATAAAAAAATCATTTCCTTTCTTCTTAAAGGTGATAACGTTACAATTCATAGCTTTCAAATTTTTCTAGTCCTGTCTAATGTTGTAATAGCTGTGAATTGTAACGTTGAAAAAATAGAAAATTTTATACTTCCACAAAAAATTCAGCAAATAAAGGAATTGCAATAAAGTATAAAGCAATAACTATTCCAACACCTGCTAGGATATTATTAATTTTATTTTTTAATTTTAAAAATAAAATACCAATTAGTGCTATTAATGAGATTCCAACATATAATAATTTTAATAGTTCATAATTTTTTGAATACTCACCTTCATAACTAATATCTTTAATATCTTTATCAATAACAATAAAATTTACATATCCTTTATGTACCACAGCACCAATTCCTGCACCACTTGTATAAACTTCCCCAAAATTATTTTCTTTTACAATAATAATATTATCAGATGTCATCTCGATTGTACTTAAAATAACAATAACATTGTTATTTTCGAAAAAATTGGCATTAAAATATTCAATAACTGGTTTTTCTTCGATTTTTAAATCATGAAAAACTTCTTTTATAGCCTTCGATTTGTTTTCAAAATCTAGAAACTCCTGATGGTCTTTTACTACGTTTAATGAATAATCCCTATACAATGTTGGATGTACCGATTGAACAGTTATTATTTGATAATTAGTATTAGTCTTTTTATATTTTAAAAAATAATTTATTAAAACAAAAAGTAAAAAAAATGTCAAAATTATAATTAATATTTTATAAACTATTGTCCTTTTACCACTTTCCATAATATATTTCCCTCAACTTTCATATTTTATTGAAATTCATTGCTTTATTGTTTTTTACATTATAAGCTCATCACATTCATCTTTTTTCAGAAATAATACAGTTACAATTATTTTATTATTCTTAACAATTTCTCCATTAAATCTAAAGTTTGTTCTATGTTACGATTTTCTGTGCTTGGTTGATTTAGGAATTTTTGTTCAAATTCTTCTCCAAATTTTAGGTATTTTTTATCTATTTCAGATAAATCTGCTTCTCCTAAAACTGTTGCTAATGCTCTTACATCTTGTACTTTAGAATATGCTGAATATATATTGCTAGAAAGTTCTGCATGGTTCTTTTTTGTATAACCTTCACCAATTCCATCTTTCATTAATCTTGAAAGTGATTGTAAAATGTCTATTGGAGGATTTATACCCTTTTGGTATAGGTCTCTTCCTAAAACTATTTGCCCCTCTGTAATATAACCTGTTAAGTCTGGTATTGGGTGAGATATATCATCATTTGGCATTGTAAGTATTGGTATTTGCGTAATTGAACCCTCTTTTTGCTCTATCATTCCTGCTCTTTCGTAGATTGAGGCTAAATCACTATATAAATATCCGTGGGTAACCTTTTCTACTTGGTATTTCTCCTTTTAATGTTGAAACTTCTCTTAAAGCCTCAGCATATGAGGTCATATCTGTTAAAATTGTTAAAACTTGGTACCCTAAATCGAATGCTAAATATTCACTTGCAGTAAGTGCTAATTTTGGAATTAAAATTCTTTCTACAGATGCCTCATTTGAAAGATTTTGAAATATTACAACATTTGATAAAACTCCACTTTCCTCAAAACTTTTTCTAAAAAATTCTGCTGTTTCAAATTCTGCTCCAATTAAGCCGAATACTATTGCAAATTTTTGGCCATTACTAACATTTGATTGCCTTATTATTCTTTCTGCTAATTCATTATGGTTTAAACCGCTTCCTGAAAAAATAGGGATTTTTTGTCCTCTTATTATTGTCATTAATCCATCTATTGCAGAAATACCTGTATGTATATAATTTCTAGGATATTTTCTTGCAATTGGGTTTATTGGTTTTGAATTAATATCTCTTTTTAAAGCCTCTCTAATTTCTCCTAATCCATCTATTGAATTTCCTGCTCCATCAAATGTTCTTCCTAAAATCTGTGGAGATAATTTCAGCTTTAAAGGTTCTCCCATAAACTCAGTTTTAACATTTTTTATATTTATTTCATTTGTTCCCTTATATACTTGTATTGTAGTAATATCTTCGTCTAAACGCAAAACATTACCAATTCTTTTTTCTCCATTTTTTAATGTAATTTCTACTTGTTCTTCAAAAGATACATCTTTTGGAGTTTTTATAAATACAAGTGGTCCGGTTTATACTGTCTAAGCCTAAATATTTAATTTTCATAGTTAGAATATATCCTTTCCTGTGTATATTTTATTACTAATTTTCTCAAAACAGTGAAATATTAATAATTTGAAAAGTTTCGAATGTGATTGGAGTAATTTTAGAAATT
>CAMVKF010000100.1 GCA_947168035.1 uncultured Clostridia bacterium
TGAGGCTTTTTATTTATTTTTCATATATTTTTAAATTTTAAGGGTAAATTGCTGAAGCAAATAAATTAATTTTAGTTACTATTTGGTTTAAATGCAATTATCTTATAAAAAAATTGAAATATTAATAATTCAATGCTTTGGGAGAAAGAGTAAGTTTAAAACCTATATTTAGTAAGCTAGTATTTTACAACAAGTTTATCAAATTTTGACTTAATATATTTTTCCAATTTCCCCATAAAAATATCTGGCTCAATTTCTTTTTTGGCTACCATTTCTAAACCTTTTTCCCAACTTGCTGTAAGTTTAGGGTTTAGCATATCTGGCATAGCATTATTTACTATATCAAAAATTTTCTCACCTTTTTCTGTTGGAGTTACAATTTGTGTTTTACTATTTATTTGTATATATTGAATTCTTTCTAGTTTTTTTATTATTTCTCCTCTTGTAGCAGATGTTCCAATTCCTGCTCCTCTTAGTTGCTCTCTTAGTTCTTCATCTTCTATTAATTTTCCTGCCCCTTCCATTGCAATTACTAAGTTTCCAGAATTATATCTAGAAGGTGGAGAAGTTTCTGCATCTTTTAATTCAAAATTTTGAACCTCTAATACATCATTTTTCTTTAATGAACTTAATACTTCTAAATTTACATTTTCATCTAAGTTTTCATCTTTTTCATTGCTTTTCTTTTCTGGTTTCAAGACCTCTAAATATCCTTTTTTTATGCACACTTTTCCACTTGTTATAAATGTTTCGTCCTCAATGTTTATAGTAACATTTACTTTGTTAAATTCTGCTGGTGGATAAAAAATTGCTAAAAATCTTCTAACTATTAATTTATATATTTGCTTTTGCAAGTCATTTAATGAATTGTAATTTTCAAACCCTTGTCCTGTTGGTATTATTGCATAATGGTCTGTTATTTTGCTATCATTTACATATTTTGTTTTTGTTAAATTTGTTGAATATTTTTCTTCTATCATCTTATTTATTAACTTTTGAATTTCTTCGTCTTTAAAGTTTTTTGCTAAACCATTTAAGTTTTTACCTATTTCTTTAGATACTGCAGTAGAAAGCACTCTTGCATCTGTTCTTGGGTATGTAACTAGCTTTTTTTCATATAGAGCTTGTATAATTTCTAATGTTTCGTCTGGCTTTATTTTAAACTTTTTTGTACATTCATTTTGAATTTCTGCTAAATTAAATAAAAGTGGAGCATTTTCTTTTTGTTTACTCTTTTTTAACTCTGTTACTACTGCTTTTTTACCTGCTAACTCCCCAATAAACTTTTTAGCATCTTCTTCTTTTTTAAATCCACTTTCATTATAAAGTTTAGGTGAATTAAATAATTTTGACTTTTCATTTACTTTCCACTCTGCTGTAAAACTGCACTGTTCTTTTGAAAAACTTCCAATTATTTTATAATATTTAGTTTTCACAAAGTTTTTTATTTCTCTTTCTCTTGTTACTATCATTCCTAATACACATGTCATAACTCTTCCTACAGATATTGCAAAGTAGTCTTGATTTAAGGATTTTGCAAGTCTATTTCCATATATTATTGATAATAATCTTGAAAAATTTATTCCAATTAAATAATCCTCTTTGGCTCTTAAATATGCACTATCTGAAAGGCTATCATAAAAAGCTTCATCTTTAGCTTCTTTAATTCCTCTTAATATTTCCTCTTCTGTTTGCGAATCTATCCAAACCCTTTTTATCACAGCTTTTGGGTTAGGTTTTGCCATCATAAATACTAGTCTTTGTATGTATTCTCCTTCACGCCCTGAGTCCCCTGCATTATAAATTATTTCTACATCTTCTCTTTGAAGGAGTTGTTTTACAACATTAAATTGATTTTGTACTCTCTCAATTACTTCATATTTATATTCTTTTGGCATAAAAGGAAGTGTGTCTAGTCTCCATTTTTTAAGATTTTCATCATATTTTTCCGGGTAGCTCATTGTTACTAAATGACCTACACACCAAGTAATTATCCATTCCTCCGATTCTAAATAACTTCCTTTATTTTGCATATTTATTTTTAATGCTTTTGCGAATTCTCTTGCAACAGATGGCTTTTCTGTTATTATTAGTTTCAAAATTAAATCATCCTTTTTATATAATTGTAAAATTTATATAAATTTTAACAGAGTTTTATTAATTTTTCAACAAAAAAGGCGGAATTTTTCTCCGCCCAATTTTCATTTATTTTGCATTGTGTATTAAAAAATTGTATTTACTTGCATGTCTTAACTCATCTGTCATTATTGACATCAATAATGTATAACTGTTTCCACTTGGCATTGTGCCTAATATCTTTCTATATCTTACTACTGCATCTAATTCCCCAAATAATGCTTTTTCTAAATTTTGCTTATAATCTAAAACATATTTAATATTAACAAAAAAATAAATGTTACATAAAATATCAAAAAGGGGGTTTTTTATGCCTAATTGTGAATTTGTAACATTTATTTCGGTTTTAGCATGTAGTATTGCTAAAGATAAATCTCCTGATGAATTAGCTCTTCTTTCAGCATTTTTTGTTCAATTACGGAGATACCTTAGCTACACTTGCTACTTTAGATTCAAGCAATCCATGTAACTTAGATTGTAAAAATTAATGTCTTCTATTTCCTTTGCCACCATGATTATTTTGCATTTGGCTATTTTGGTTTACGCTATCGCTTTGACCTGAAGTATTTGTAGTAACTTGAGATGTTATACCAAGTGCATTGGCAACCGCTTGTATTATACCTCTACTACTATATGTTGCTCCACTTACTGTTTGAACATCTGTAGATTGACTTGATGATAATTATTCTTTATTCCTACTTATTAATTCTTCTGTAATTTTATACACTCCTGTATATGGATTGCAGTCTTCACTGTCTAATACTTGTCCTTCATTTAATTGATATTTTTCAAGTTTTTTTGCATTTTCAATAGCTTGTCCTGTTAAATCTTTAACCGTTATATATGTATTATTGTTTTTTGAATAATCTGGTATTTGTTTTTCTAATTCATCTTGTAATGCCTTATTTGATGCAAATACTTTTGTTGTATATCCAAAATGTAATAAAAACCATATTTCAAATGCAGGAGTTGAAGTTATAATTTCAACTCCATTTGCTTCAGCTAATTTTTTAGATTCTTCTATTTGTTGTTGTTTATTTTGCCCAACATCTGTATCAAATACTGCATAAACTTTATCGTTTTCCTCTAAATCTATTTGATTGTTTTTAATAAAACGAATTACATCTTCCACAATTCCCTTTGGATCTGTACTATTCCCCTTAGAAAATTTTATAATACATTGTCTACTATTGAAATTATTAAAATATAGTTTTTCAGTTTTGTTTTTTCCTTCACATCCAATTATAACAAATGGATTTCTTTTTCTTTGCTCCGTATTTCTTCTTCTTTGTTCAAATCTTCTCATTCCTGCCATAAACTATCACCTGTTGCCACAAAAGGAATTGCTCCATATCTTCCATTCAAATATCCTTTTTGAATATTTTCTGTTTTTCTTACTGAGAAATCATCTAATGGATATAATTCAGTAGCACCTTTCTTTGGGTCTTTTTCTGCAAACCATATCTGATCTCTTCTAAATAGATCTAATGATAATAAGTTTGTATCATGTGTGTTAAATATTAACTGAGCATTTCCTTTATTTATTTCTGGATTATGAAAAAATTTGATTATCATCTCTACTAAACTTGGATGTAAACTTCTTTCTATTTCATCAATTCCAAATATCTTACCCTTTTCAAATACATTTTTTAATACAGGAGCCATTGCAAATATTATTTTAGTTCCAGAAGATTCGCTTGCTAAATCTAAGTTGTATACTTTTGTTTTTCCATTTTCGCTTTTAATTTCATGGGACATAGTTATACTTTTTATTATAGTTGTTTTTGGTCTAATTACATGTGGTGGAACATTAATGCTCCTTAATTGCATTATCATACTTGCATCCATTTCAGTTTCTTCTATTTCTATATTATAATCTTTAATAATAATATCTGCTTCTTCTAATAATTTTAATGTAAATTTTTTTAAACTTTCATTTTCATCATCATTATTATAAGCTTCTATTGAATATGGATTAAGTTCATTACCACCTATATAAGTGTCAATCATTTCAGCAAACCATAAATATGGTGCTCTTGTTTTATCATAATTCCATGTTGTTGCGGTTGCTAAAAATAATTTATTTTCTAGGTTTTGACTTCTAATTGAATTTAATTTCCCTTCATCAGACTGTAAAAATTTATATTCTTCACCTGTTCTTTCAAATATTCTAGTTGCTTTTGCTGAAAAATACTGATACAAATATTCCTCATGTATTTTATTTTTATCTGCCTTAAAACCATATACATATTTGCTATTATTTGTGTAAAAAATAAACTCAAATTCACATGGCTCATTTTTTGTTTTATCATCAAATGCAAATGGCTCCATCTGCATTAACTTTTCTCCAGGCTGTCTATTATTAGATAGTCTAACCATCATTATCGCAACAGAAAATGCACTTATCAAATTAGTTTTTCCTGATGCATTTGCTCCATATAAAGCTGTAGTTTTTAATATTCTTTCATTAGTTTCATTAATGGTAACTATATTTTTAATATTTTCATCGCCAGTTCCTGCTTCCATACTAAAAACCTGTTTTTCTTTAAATGATTTGTAATTTTTAACACTAAATTGAATTAACATTTCTCTCACCTCTCTTTATATATTATACTCTATTTTTTAAAAAATGCAAGCAATTCTAATGTTATTTTTACATTTTTTGCAAATTTTATGCAAATATTTAAAAAATATTATTAATTTTCTATATTTTATCTGTTATAATTATCTTATCATCATATTTCTAGAATGGAATCAATATGTATAATATAAATCTTTTACACCTGAAGTTTTTACAAATCCTGTCATATACCATATTGTTCGGCTTCGGATCTCTGTATAATCTTTTGGTAAATCTTTTTCTTTAATCTTAGTAGGATATCTTCCTTTTGAATATAGAAATTCATTTTCAGTATCAAGTGTGTTTCTTCAATTCTTTCTGTCGAATTTTCCTTTTGTATACCAATTTGAGTTTATTCTTGCCA
>CAMVKF010000101.1 GCA_947168035.1 uncultured Clostridia bacterium
GGAAGCAGCAATAAGTAGATACTTTTATGTGGATGCTTTCCATAGAGGAATTTAAGATTTCACACCATTTTTAATATTTATGGAATTTTAAAGGAGGTGTATAATTTGGGTTACACAGCTCTTTATAGAAAATTTAGACCTCTTAAGTTCTCTGAAATGGTCGGACAAGAACATATTAAAAAAACCTTACAAAACCAGCTTATTTCTGGTAGAGTTGGGCATGCATATCTATTTAATGGTCGGTAGAGGAACTGGAAAAACTACAACAGCAAAAATTTTAGCAAGAGCAGTTAATTGTTTAAATTTAAAAGACCGGCGAACCTTGTAATGAGTGTGAACTTTGCAAACAGAGTTTATCTCGGTTCTCTTACAGATATAATTGAAATGGACGCTGCATCTAATAATAGTGTAGAAGATGTTAGACAAATTAGAGATGCAGTTAATTTTTTGCCAACTAAAGCAAAATATAAAGTATATATTATAGATGAGGTTCATATGTTATCAACTGGTGCTTTTAATGCTTTACTAAAAACCTTAGAAGAACCTCCTGAACATGTTAAATTTATTTTGGCAACAACAGAGCCGCAAAAACTACCTACAACAATACTTTCGAGATGCCAAAGGTTTGATTTTAAAAGACTTTCAAACGAAGATATTATTAAAGATTTAGAGTTTGTTTGCAGGGAATCTAACATAAAAATAAAACCTGATGCTTTAAATTTAATTGCAGTACTTGCGGAAGGTGGCATGAGAGATGCCTTATCAATTTTAGAAAGATGCGCTCAAGATGAAGAAGAATTTATAGATGCAGTTAAAGTAAAAAATTTAATTGGTATTCCACAAACTATACATATCTATAATATTGTAAATAATATAATAGAAAAAAATTCCGTAGAAGCACTTCAAACTTTACAACAGTTAATAGATGATGGAAAAGATATAAACTATCTTCTATGGGAAATAATAAAATATGTAAAAGATGTTCTTTTATTTAAATCTACTAATAAACTAGAACTATATAGTGATGATGAAATAAAAAATATACAGGAGCTTTCTCAAAAAGCTTCAAAACAATTTTTTATAGATTTAATATGCTCGCTTTCAGAAGCAGAAGATACAATAAAAAAATCTACACAAAAGTGGATAATTTTGCAAGCAGAGCTAATAAAATTATGTAATACAGAAAATGCAACTCCTGCTTCAGTAAGTCAAAATGTAAATTCTAATTTAGAAAGTAGAGTTAAAAAAATCGAAAATTTTTTGCAAGCTGGTAATTTTGAAAAACTAATATCTTCAGCAAAAAAAGCAACTGATAAAACTACAAAACAACCTGAAGAATTAGCAAAAACTAAGCCAAAACCAAAATATGTAGGACCACCGCAAGATTACTGGCCAAAACTAATAGAAGATTTTAAACAAAGCGGAAAAATGCTTATGTATATGAATTTAGCTGGAACTACAGCTTATGAAGTAAATGACATGCAATTAGAAATTAATTTTCCAAATGGTATAAATAAACTAACAAAAGAATTTTTATCAAGACCAGACACTAAGCAAGATTTAAGAGAATCGGTTCATTTAGCTTGCGGAAAAGAAATGCAAATAAAATTTGTCGACAACAATGTATCTCCACAAGATGAGCAAAATGAATTTGAAAAATTTATGGGAAATAATGATTTACCATTTAATATTATTTAAAAGAAAGGAGTTTTTTATATGTCAAAAAGAGGAGGATTCCCAGGAGGAATGGGAGGATTTGGCGGAATGAATATAAATAATTTAATGAAACAAGCCAAACAAATGCAAGCAGATATAACAAAAACACAAGAAGAATTATCTTCAAAAGTATTTACAGCATCTAGCGGTGGAGGTGCAATTGAAGCAACCGTAACTGGAGCAAAAGTTTTAAAAAGTATAAAAATCAAACCTGATGTTGTAGATCCTGATGATGTAGAAATGTTACAAGATTTAATTTTATCTTGTGTAAACGAAGCTTTACGCCAAGTAGATGCTGCAAGTGAATCTGCTATGGGCAAATTCAATATACCTGGATTTATGTAAATCCCAATATATTTCTTACTTCCTAGTACCACACGTAGTTAATTTACATATGTTAACAACTGCAATTTGTAATAAATACTACAACCTTAACGAATTTCTGCAAAAGAAAATGTAGGGGCGATTTTAATCGCCCGCAATTTTATAAAAATTTATATTTTTGTAAAATATATTAGGTATAGGAAATAGAAGAAAAGATTTAATAATTACGATTTAACAATAAAATATATATTTTATTACAATTTATAAAAGGAAAATGAGAACTATTAGCATAAAAATATAAAAAAATAGTATTAACAAATCATTTTAGACGGGCGATTAAAATCGCCCCTACATTTTGTTTTGCATATTTTATTATAAATTTAATCAGGTAAAAAATCACATTGACAAAAAACACAAATTATTGTACTATTATTTTAGTTAATATGCTAAAACTATTCACATAGTAACAAATAAACTCATATAATATATTAGAGGTATAAAAATGATTATAGAAGAAGAAAAAGTTGAAATTGTAGATGCTCCTGAGGTTGAAACAAAAGAACAAGAAGTAATATTTGAACAAGTTAAAGAAGACGAAAAAAACAGTAAAAAAACCTATGTTATTCCATTAGGTGTTTTTATTCTTATTTTTTTGTGCTTAATTATAATAATATTTGGAGTTTTTACTTTTTTTAATTATAGAAATAATAACAAAATTGCTAATGGCATATATATAGACAAAATTGAAGTAGCAAGCCTTAGTAAAGAGCAGGCCATTCAAAAATTACAAGAATACTATAATGATAAAATTTCAAATGATATAACAGTTGTTTATAATAATTATACAACTTATATAAAACCTGCAGAAATTGATTTACAAGTTGATGTTGCTTCATCTGTAAATTATGCATTCAATATAGGTAAAACAGGCAATATTTTTAATGATAATTACCAAATATTTTCAGCTATGATAAATGGAGTTAATATTACACCAACTGCAAATTTTAATGAAGAAAAACTAAAAGAAATCTTAAATAAACTTTCAGCAGAGCTTCCAGATGCTGTTGTTGAAAGTGGGTATTATCAAGAAGGAAATAAACTTATAATAACAAAAGGTAAAGAAGGTCTAGTAATAGATAATGATTTAACCATTCAAGAATTTAAAAACAAAATAGCAAACTTAAGTTATTTAAACGAAGTAATTGAACTTAAAACAAAAAATCAATCTCCTAAAGCTATTAATCTAGATGAAGTTTATAATTCTGTACATAAAGAGCCTAAAGATGCGTATTATACAACTAATCCATTTGCAGTATATCCATCTGAAAATGGAACCGATTTTGCTGTATCTATCAGCGAAGCTCAAAATATTATTGATTCAGCAGAAAATGAATGTGAAATACCACTAAAAGTACTAAAGCCTTCTGTTACAACAAATATGATTGGTCAAGAAGCTTTTCCAGATTTATTAGGTTCATTTTCAACAAAATATGCTGCTTCAAATGTAAATAGAACTACAAATTTGAGACTTGCAAGTAATAAAATAAATGGGCATGTTTTAATACCTGGAGAAACCTTTTCATACAATCAAGTAGTAGGTGCAAGAACTATTGCTGCTGGTTATAAAGAGGCAGCTGTATATGAAAATGGAGAAGTTGTTCAGGGTTTAGGTGGTGGAATATGCCAAATTTCTACAACTCTATATAATGCTTGTTTATTTGCAAATTTAGAAATGGTAGAACTTCATAACCATCAATTTGTTCCATCTTATGTATCTGCTGGGCGTGATGCAACTGTTGTTTATGGAGTAAAAGATTATAAATTTAAAAACTCAAGAAAACATGCAATAAAAATTACCTGCTCTGTAGCAGGAGGGACTGCAACATTCCAAATATGGGGAGTTAAAGAAGAAACAGAGTATGATGTAAGTGTATACGCAAATGTAAATAGCAGAACTTCTTCTTATATTAAATCTTCAACATATAGAACTTTAAAATTAAATGGCAAAACTGTAAAAACCGAAAATGTAATAAATTCAACATATAAAGTACATTAATTTAGATAAAGAAATCCACAGTCTTGACTAAGACTGTGGATTTCTTTTTATTTTATTAAACCTAAAATTCTTTCTAAGTCGTCATTATTATTGTAATTAATAATTATTTTTCCACTTCTTTTTCCTGCATCTACTTTTACTTTAGTTCCGAAAAATCCTTGGAATGTATCTTCTATATCTCTGTATATATATTCGTATTTTTTTGCAACATCTTCGTGTTTTGTTTTATGTTGTATTTTCTTTTCAGCTTGTCTTACATTGTCTCCTTTTTCTATAAATCTAACTGCTAAATCATATTGGTCTTTTGGGTCTGTTACAGCAAGTAATGCTTTACAATGACCTTCTGTAAGTTTACCTTGTTTTGCAAATTCTAGAACAGGTGGTGCTAAATTTAAAATTCTAACACTATTTGCAATTGAGCTTCTTCCTTTTCCTAAAAGTTTTGCGATTTCTTCTTGTGTTAGGCTATATTCATCCATTAAAGATCTTATTCCAAGTGCTTTTTCATATGGGTTTAAATCTTCTCTTTGCATATTTTCTATTAATGATATTTCTTGGTTTTTACGTCTATCATCATCTCTAACTATTGCAGGTATTTGGCTTAAACCTGCTTTTTTTGCAGCTCTCCATCTTCTTTCTCCTGCAATTATAGAATAGTAATCATCTTTTTTTGTAACTAATATTGGTTGAATTACACCATATGTTTTTATAGATTCTGCAAGTTCTGAAATTGCTTCTTCATCAAATACTTTTCTTGCTTGCTCTCTATTTGGCTCAATTTCTGTAATATTTAAGTTTTTTAATATATCGTTTTCTCTAGGCTTTTCTTCTTCTGCTACCGGCATTGAAAATAAAGCATCTAGACCCTTCCCTAAACCTGTTTTCTTAGTCATAATTATAAATCATTCCTTTCGCTTCGCTCAAGGCACAACACGGGACGAAAC
>CAMVKF010000102.1 GCA_947168035.1 uncultured Clostridia bacterium
ACCCTTCCAAGGCGAGCTTGAACTCTTTCCATAAAATTCATTAAGAACTTGCTCAGCTGCTCCAATCACATTCGATTTTTCTTAAAATATTTATATATTAATCTTGTTAGCGCGGACTTTGTATACTTTAAATAATTTGTTCAATTAGCACATTGGAAATAATTTTATCATTAAATTCTACTTTAAATTCTGCATTTTTATATTTTTCAGACCAATTATAATTTTCAAAGTCTTGAATAGTTAAAAAATGTTTTTTTGCAATTCTATAAAAGCCTTCGATGTCAGAATTAAATTCTTTAGATGTTTTATATAAGTATTTTAAAATTTCATCTTCTAAGTATTTTTTTAAACTAGAATTCAGTTTTTCTATTGCTTCATCATAAGAATTATCTTGAATATCGTTCATTACTTTGCCTTTTAAATTAAATTTTGCAGTTATTTTAGGATTTAAAGTTGATACATCAACTTTGAATGTTACATCAGAAAGAGAAGTTATAGATATATCTATTTTTTCATCTTTGTTAAAAGGATCATCAATAGATACTAAGAACTTATCAACTTCTGTTTTAAGAAGTGAATACCATAGAGTTTCTAAAGTGGAAAGATTTCCTACATATTTATCATCTTTAAAAACAGCAAGTCCTATATTTTCTGTACCTCTATCGCCCTCAAGAATTGCGCTTTCTTCTGTAATTATGTCTTTTTGCTGTTTCTCATTTGGCTTTTTTTCTTCTTTAGAATTACTTGTAGAATCTTGCTCTTTTGAGTCAGAACCGCTTTTTTTACCAAGAGAAGAACTACCATCAGAAGAACTTTCATTACTCCAAGATTCTTCTGACTCAGTACTTACATTACTTTTTTTTCCTAAGATTGCTACTGTACCAACATTTTGGTCAAGTAGCCCCTCGTAAAATTCACCCAAGGGAATATCAGATGTAAAACCTGTATATTCGCTAGATGTTGGAAAAACATCATAATATTTTGTTAAAACTTGTTCTAAGGATGAGACAGAATTCTTTAAATAAATATTAGAATTTTCTTCTGCTACTACTACATTTGTGGTCGGTCTTATTTGATTATTATGCATAATTATAGATACTTCTTTTAATATTCCGGTTTTTGCAAAATCTTCAGAAAAAACTATAACTTTACAATGAGATAAATTAAGTTGTTTCCCTATATATGCATTTAGAGTGTTTATTGCATTTGAGATAGAAGAAGCCTCAACAGTATTTATAATAGGCTTTGTGTCTTTTGAAGAGGAATTTTCAGAAAAAGAACCTAAATTGGCAAATTCAAAAGATACTGCAATATTTTTGCTGTTAGGTATTGTATCAACACCAAGTGCAATAACATAATCTAGGTTATCTATATTTTGCAAATTATAAGATGCTGAAAATGCATAAAAAAATATAAGAGTTGTAATTGAAAAAACTATCCATTTAATTACTTTTTTCATAATATATCCTTTCGTTACTATTCACAGCTTTTAAGTTTTACTGGTCCTGCCTAACGTGATTAATATATAAATATTTTTCAAAAAATCTCGGCTCAATTCGCAACTGAGCAATTTCTAAATGCCTTTTATGGCACCCTTCCAAGGCGAGCTTGAACTCTTTCCATAAAATTCATTAAGAACTTGCTCAGCTGCTCCAATCACATTCGATTTTTCTTAAAATATTTATATTTTAATCTTGTTAGCGCGGACTTCTGATAATTATAGCTGTGAATAGTAAAATCCTTTTAATTATTTTTAACTTTCACATTTGCTATTATTAAAATTACAAAAGGTACAACAAATGCTGTTATAATATATATAATTTTTGCTACTGTGTTTTCTAAAAAGTCTAAAGTTGAGGTTTTTCGTACTATAAGAGACATATCAAAAATTGTAAATAAACAAGGGAGTATAAGTGGTTTATCATCTGAGATTCCAGTTATATCTTTAACAATATTTGTTAAAATAAATGTATTAAAACATAAAACAGATATAAAACCTATTGCACATAAAAATAAAAATACAGCATCTAACCTTTGGAAAAATGTACCAAATTCAATATACCTAACAGATAAATATAATGGGAATATATCTGAATTTGTTAAATTATCACTAAAAAGTAATAGAGTATTTGCAGTGCAAAGTACTAAATAAATTCCAGAAATTATAACTGAAACTAGTGCAACTTTTGAAAAATTTTTAGAATTTTTTAATTTAGGTGGTAAGAAAAATAAATAGGCAATTCCACAAAATGAAAATATATTAGAGCTTCCAGTTAGAAATGTATTTTTTGCACCAGTACCTAGCAATGGGTAGATATTTTCAAAATGAAAGTTTTTAGTATTTCCAATAAAAATTAAAACAATAGAAGATATTAGTACAATAAAAATAAATGAGTTTGTTTTAAATAAACTGCAACTTTTTATGCTACATATAATTGCTGTCGCTAAGCAAAAAAATGCTATTATAAATAGAATGTGTGTCATTGGGTAATACACTATTTGAAGTGTAGTAGATATTATTCTTAAAAATAAAGATATTCTAAATGTAATATATATAATAAATATAATTCCAACAATATTTTTTAATACTTTACCACCTACAAAGTTAGAGATTTCGAGTAAACTTTTTCCTTCAAATTTTTTGTGCATTAGAATTAGTATACTTGTAAAAATAAAGGCTAAAAATGTAATAAATAACGAATTTAGAATACTTGCAGATTTAGAGGTTTGTATCATTATTTTATTTGTAGATAGAGCAATTCCTGCTATGCTTAAAACAACCAAAAATGCAATTGCTTCAAATGAAGTTATACTTTTATCTTTCAAAAAAATCCACTCCTTCTTTGCTACAATTCATAGCTATAATTGTCTAAAGTCCGCGCCAGAGATTAATATATAAATATTTTAAGAAAAATCGAATGTGATTGGAGCAATTGAGCAAGTTCTTAATGAATTTTATGGAAAGAGTTCAAGCTTGCCTTGGAAGGGTGCCATAAAAGGCATTTAGAAATTGCTCAGTTGCGAATTGAGCCGAGATTTTTCGAAAAATATTTATATATTAATCACGTAGGCAGGACTAGTAAAACTTAATAGCTATGAATAGTAGTAACATTTAATTTTTATTCCAATTTTTAGAAATAAAGGATTGCGCTTGAGGTTTTTTGGTAAATAGGAAGTTGTTTCTTTCTTCATTTTTCCAAGTAGGTTTTAAAAAATAACTATATGAGCGTAAGAATGGAGAACGTATTAAGCTTGAGGTAAAGCTTACGCCAAAAGATTTTATTCCACAAAGTATATCTAAGTACAAAAATAAGCCTACACCAATACCCAAAAAGCCAGCTACATATCCTAAAAAAACAAATAAAAACCTACATATTCTCAAGTGGAAAGAAAAGCTAAAATCTGGTATAGCATATGAGCTTAAACCAGTTATTGCAACAACAATTATTAAAATTGGGCTAACAATATGAGCTGTAACTGCAGCTTCTCCTAAAATTAAAGCGCCTACAATTCCTAAAGTTCCACCTATTGGAGAAGGAACTCTTAAGCCAGATTCACGAATAAGCTCAAAAGAAAGTTCCATTAAAAGAAGTTCTACAATAATTGGAAATGGTACATTTTCTCGACTGGCTAAAATAGAAAATAGTAATTCTGTAGGTAAAAGCTCTTGATGAAAACTTGTAACTGCAATAAATATACCAGGAGCTAAAAGTGTAATAAAAAATGCAAAAATCCTTAAAATTTTTAAAAAATTTGCAAACCCAGGTTTTAAGTTTGTATCTTCAGGAGAAGATAAATAATCTATTAAAATTGCAGGTGCAATTATTGCATATGGGTTCCCATTAACTAAAATTACACATCTTCCTTGAAGCAAGTATTTTGCACACTTATCTGGTCTTTCTGTTTGTAAAAGTGTTGGGATTTCAGATTTAGAGCTATCTTCTATTAATTGTTCAAGCTCACCTGAGGATAATAGGCTATCTATTTTAATATTGTTTAGTCTGTATTTTATTTCATTAACTAAACTACTATTTGTAATATTTTGCATATAGCATATGCTTACAGTAGTTTTTGTTATATTTCCAACAGTTAAATTTTCAATACATAAATTTTCATTATTTATTAGTCTTCTTAAAATTGAGGTATTAGTTCTCAAATTTTCTACAAAAGCTTCTTGAGGTCCATTAATTATTACTTCATTTTCAGGAGCAGTTATACTTCTTTGTTTAAAACCTTTAACATCAATACTAAATACAATCTCTAGAGTATCTACAAAAAGTGCACAATTTCCAGAGTTTACGTCTTCAATTATTTTTGTAAATGTATTTTGTTTTTTTAATGCATTTTGAGGCATTAAATTTGAAAAAATATAATTTTGTAAATCAAATTTTTTTATCTTTTTACTTAAATTTCCATCAAAAGTTGAGTTTGAAGTTCTAAGCATTAAAGGGGTTAAAACAAATTTATTTATTAATTCTGTATCTACCATACCATCAATATATAGCAAAAATGCCTTAAACTCTTTATTATGGGCAGTTAAGGTGAATTCTCTTACTGAAATATCATTATTAGTTTCAAAATGATATATATTTTTTATATACTTTAAATTTAAATCAATATTTTTATATATATTTGGAAAATTTCCGAGTATTTTGGCTAAACTTTTTTTCTTCTTTTAATGAAAATTCGTAATTTTTAGTAGGAGTATATTTAAAAAAATCTTTAAAATTCATAAAATCATTCCTTTATTAGATGTAAGAGATAGTATGTAGGAGCTCCAACATCTAATATTAACATTATTTACAAAATTTTAAAAAATATACTATAAAACCTATGAAAGAAGTTTTAAGTATGATATAATAGAAATAGAGGGAAAAAGTAGGTGATAATGATGAAACAAATTTCAAATATAAAAACCCATGACAAAAAAGCCTAAATAGGC
>CAMVKF010000103.1 GCA_947168035.1 uncultured Clostridia bacterium
ATTTGCAGTTTGGCCAGTAATTTTTGAATATATTTCTACATCATAATCATTATCGGTTCTTAAACCTAATATTTGGAATGTTGCAACACCTCCATTTACAGAACAAACAATTTTTATTGGGTAGTCTCTATTATTTTTAAATTTAAAATCAATTGCTCCATAAACAACAGTTGCATCTCTTCCAGCTCCTACATAAGAAGGGACAAATTGATGATTTGATCTATCTGTAACTTCTAAATTTGCATAAACAACTGCATTGTAAAGAGTGGTTGTAATCTGACAAATTCCGCCACCTAATCCGTCTTCAACTTTACCATTTACATAGATAGGGGCTTCTTTATAACCAGCTGCAATTGTTCTTTCTCCCACAACTTGGTTATATGAGAAAACTTCGCCAGGCATTAAAACAGTTCCATTTATTTTATTAGCAGCTAATATAAGGTTTGTAGTTCTATTGTAATTTCGTGCGTCGTAATATGTAGTAAACTTAGAAAGCTCATCTGGAAATGCATCGTTACCAATCATATTATTAGTTACTTTAGGGTAAACAACTTTTAAAGGAATAACACATTCTTTTTCACTTTCATTCAATTTTGCTATAGCTTCTTCTAAAGAAATTGCAAAATCTATACCATTCTTACTTGGTGTAACTGCACGAGGTTCAATAGTATAACTAGCATCTATGGCATCTTTATGCACTTCATTGTAAATTGTTTTAATGTCTAATAAATCGGGTTCAGCTGTTTTTGTAATAATATCAATACTATTATTTAGATTTAAATCTGCAATATTATTTTTAATTACTTTAGACATCGCTTCAACATCAATAACATTTCCTTGAGCACCTTTATTTAAAATCAAATTATTTCCATCAATATAATAACCACTCTCAATAACTTTATCTGGCAATTTAGCAGAAATATCTTTAAGCATTTTAGATAGTGATTCTTCATCAAAATTTAAAGTTGGTTCTACATTTTTATTAAAAAACATTGTACCTAAAGCTTCAAAGCCATCTGAAAAAATATTCCCACTTCGTCCTAAACTATATGCAACTTTTATAGCAGATGTAGTATCAAATTTTATATCTAACTGAGCTGTTGAAATTGTAGCTTCATAATCTCCATGCTTTAAAACAATTTCTTCAGGAATTTTACATTTTAAATACATTTCAATTTTACTTTTGGCGTCTTGTTTGCTTAAATTGGAAACATCAACGTTTTTTATATAAATTCCAGAAAGTATATTTGAGTTACCCTTTAAGCTAAATGCAAAAATTAAAAAACATGTTATAATTATCAACAAAAAAACACAAAGTAAAATTGCAAATAATGAAATTGTACTTAATCCTTTTTTTTCAGTTAAATTTTCAGGATTAGCTACAATGCTTTTTTCTTCAGGTTTAATTTCTGTCATTGCAGTTTGTTCTTTTTCTACTTTAACAATTTCTGTACTTTTAGGCGTTTTAACTCCCATTTCTTTCTCCTTCAAAACATAATCTCCTTTATTATATCATATAATGTCGGAAAATGTTAGTGTTTTTAACTAAAAAAATTAACTATTGCAAAATTATAAAAAAATGCATATAATAGATTGTGAGGTGTAAAAATGTTAGTTAAAGATATTTTAAGAGTAACAAAAGGAAAGTTAATAATAGGAAATGAAAACGAGAGATTAGAAAATTTTTCAAAAGATACAAGACAAATTAATGAAGGAGATACATATTTAGGAATAAAAGGTGAAAAATTTGACGGGAATGTATTTTGGAAAGATGCTTTAAAAAATGGGGCGAAAGCTGTTATAGTACAAGGAGTGGATTTTCAAAGTGAAGATTTAAGCGCATTTAATGAAAAAATTATTATAAAAGTTGAGAACACAATGCAAGCTTTATATAAAATAGCGGAATTTAAAAGAAGTCAATATAATATTCCAGTAATTGGAATAACAGGAAGCGTTGGAAAAACAAGTACAAAAGATATAATTGCAAATGTAGTTGCACAAAAATACAAAACATTAAAAACACAAGGAAATAACAATAATAATATTGGACTTCCATTTACAATTCTAAAATTAAAAGATGAAGAAGCAATGGTGTTAGAAATGGGAATGAACCATTTTGGAGAAATAAGTTTACTTAGCAATATTGCAAAACCAACTATAGCAGTAATTACAAATATTGGTACATCACACATTGGAAATTTGGGCTCAAGAGAAAATATTTTAAAAGCAAAGCTTGAAATATTAGAAGGAATGGAAAATCCAAATCTTGTTATAAATAATGACAATGATATGCTACACAATTATTATGAAAAAAATCCACAAAATATAAATACATTTGGAATTCAAAATAAAAGTGATATTATAGCAAAAAATATCAAATTAAATGAAAATAGCAGTACATTTACCTGTATTTGCAATAATGAGGAATTAGAAATTACGGTGCCAGTTGGTGGAGAACATTTTGTTTTAAATGCTTTATGTGCATGTAAAATAGGGGAATTACTAGGAATAGAAAATTCTAAAATAAAAGCAGGTATTGAAAGCTTTGAACTTACAAATAAAAGAATGGATATAAAAACACTAGAAAATGGAATAACAATAATAAATGATAGTTACAATGCAAGTTTTGAATCTATGCAAGCATCTTTAAATTATTTAGCTAATTTAAGTAATCCTAGAAAAATTGCTTTTTTAGGTGATATGTTAGAACTTGGAGAATTTTCAAAAGAATTGCATGAAAAGGTTGGAAAAGTCGTTGCCAAAAATAATATAGATATATTAATATGTGCAGGGCAAAATGCAAAATATATTTATAATGGGGCAGTAGAAGCGGGAAAAACTGAAAATGTACATCATTTTGAAGATAAACAAGACGCGTTTGAATTTTTAAAAAGTATAATACAACCAAACGATGCTATTATTTTTAAAGCTTCAAATGGTATGAGATTTTTTGATTTGGTAGAAAAATTAAACTAATAAAAGTGTTAAAAGGAGAAAAATATGGAAGAAGAAAAAATAGTAAAACAAAATAATAAATCTAAAATTGAACAAAAAAGATGTCCTGATTGCGGATCAGGAGACATACAATTAAATCCAATCACAGGAAAATTGAGATGTAATTATTGTAAACATGAATTTGAACCAGAAAAGGTTGAAGGATTCGTTGAAAACATTAATGAATTAAAAGGAACAGTAATAGGAGCTGGAGCTCAAAACATACAAGAAATGCCCAATAGTATTATAACTTGCAAATGTTCAGGATGTGGGGCAGAAATTACACTTAATACAAACGAATTAGCATTTACAAAATGCCATTGGTGCCATACTGGATTATCATTAAATGACCAAGTTCCAAGTGGAATTGTGCCTGATGCTATTTTACCATTTAAGGTAAGCAAAGAAGAAGCATTTGAGGATATGAAAAAATTAGTAGAAAAGAAAAGTCTTTTTGCAAAGGAAGATTTCAAAAATAACTTTAAAATAGAAAATTTAAGAGGAGTGTATTTACCATACATGATGCTTGATGTTAATGGACATGCTGTATTTAAAGGGATAGGTGGCAAAATAGTAAATACACATACACATACTTATACAAGACAACGAAAAACTTATGGAAGAGATAGAGAGGTTACTTATGAAAAATATGATTGTGAAAGAGAAGAATATGATATAGACTTATATAATACAGAGCGTGAATTTGACATACAAATAAAGAATTTGTTAGAAACGACAGATTCAAAACAATTAAATTGGAAAAAAGTAGAGAAACCAGATAGAGCAAACTTTGTATTAACTACCCTAATGCCATTTGATGTTGCAAATTGTGTTAAATGGGATGCAAACTATTTAAACGGATATTCTTTAGAAAAAAGGGATACTAATATTGGCGATATATCAGATAATATGAAATTAAAGGCCAAAGATGTAGCAAGGCATAAGATTAACAAAGATTTAGATTATAATGCTGGTATTAATTGGAAAAAAGAAGAATTTGATATAAATGGGCAACAATGGAAAGCAGTATATTTACCAGTTTGGATATACTCATATGTTCAAGAAACTAAAAAAGGGCCATATACATATTTTATTGCTGAAAATGCCCGTACCAAAGAAATGAATTATACAATACCATTAAATCTATTAAGATTTATAATATTTACATTAATTTGTTTTGCTTTGCCTATATTGGTAATAGCATGGATTGGCATGTTATTTTCTTATAATCATTTTGATGAGAGAAATAGACATGAAAAAGATACAAAAACTAAAATAACCAATATAAATAGAAAAGATGAATTTATAAAGCATAAGAAACGACAAAATAGTAATGTTATAAAAAATGCTAATAATAAAAGAATAGAAGGGGATAATTAAAAAAAATCGGCTTAGCCGATTTTTTTTACAATTAAACTTAAATAGTTAAAGTGTTTGCAACTTCATCCAAACAAGATATTAATTTATTCTTTAAATTAGTGCCTTTACTTCACTTGGATAAAATAATAATATTATATCATAATCATAAGAATCTGTAGAGTCACTTCTTAATACATAAAAATATTCTGTATAACCAGATACTGATAATTTAACTTTAAATAAATATTTTCCATCAGGAAAATCAGTGAATTGTTCAACATCTGATACTGTTTTGCTTGAAATATATTCTTCAATACAATCAGCAATTTCATCAAAATCGCCTACTCCTTCAAGTAATGCAATAGTTATATCATCTCTTAAACCAAGATGTTCTGCAGTATAGTTTAATGAAA
>CAMVKF010000104.1 GCA_947168035.1 uncultured Clostridia bacterium
AAAAATCTTCTTAGAATTTCTAAAATTACTCCAATCACATTCGAAACTTTTCAACTTATTAATATTTCAATGCTTTGAGAGTAACAGTAAGCTTAAACCCATTAACCTGTAACCTTGTAAATTCAATAGTTTTTCAAAACTATTGAAATAAAATGAAAAATATAATATACTAAATAGCAATTAAAATATAAATATAAGTTTAAAAGTAATTTATAAAAACTTTAAGTGTGAGGCACTTGTATAACCAAAAATTTAGGGAGAATTGCAGATGAAAAGTGATGTGTTTAGTAGTATAAGAAGGGAAAAGATAAAAAGAATAGCAATAATTAGTGTTGTAATTTGTATAGTAGTTGCATTAATAACTCTAAGTATAATTTATTTTTTTAATCAAAATTTTAGAAAATGGGTAGATGTTTCAATTTTAAGAAAAAATATTACAACAAAAGACATTGTAACTATGGATTTAGATTCTAATAAAAATAATCAAATATATTGTTATAGTAAAAATATATGTATTTTGAATGAAAAGAATTTAAAAATATATAATCAAGAAGGTTTAAATGTGGCAGATATTTCTACAAACATAAATACAGCTATTTTTAATTCATATGATAAATATTTGGCTATTGCAGAGGTTTCTGGTCAAGAGTTTTGTGTAATATATGATAAAGAAATGTTATTTTATGAAAAAATAGAACGGAGAGATACTAAATATTTATGTTAATAAAAATGGGTATGTAGCAATTATTTCTACAGATACCACATATAAATCTATTGTTACTATATATGACTCAAATGGAAAACAAGTATTAAAAAAATACTTGGCTTCAACTAGAATTGTTGATTTAAGTATTTCAGAAGATAATAAATATCTAGCTTTAGCAGAACTAGATACATCAGGAGCTATAATAAAATCAAGTATAAAAACTATTTCTATTGAAAACGCGAGCACAATTGCAGATGATTATATCTATGAAGAAAATAATTCAAAAATGCTTGTAAATATTAATTACCAAGAAAAAAATAATTTGGTATGTGTGTATAATGATTCAATTGATGCTGTTAATAAAAAAGAAAAAAAACAGTTACTAGAGGTCGAAGATAAAATTACATTTGTATCTGGGGATTTAAAAAATAGCATTTGCTATATAAAAGAAGAAAAAAAAGGAATATTTGATTCGAATTCTGTATTGAATATTGTAAATACTCGGAAAAGGCCAAACATACTCATTTAACTTTGAAGAAATAGCAAAAGAATTATATACTTATGAAAATGTAATAGCAATTAATATAGGTGCAGAAATATATTTTGTAAATACAAATGGAATTTTAATTAAAAAATATGTATCTAAGCAAGAGATTACAAATGTTATACTTTCCAATAATCTAGCTTTAATTGTTTACAAAGATAGAATTGAAATTGTTGATTTGTAAAAAAGGAGGAATAACAAAGTGGGAATTTTAATTGATATTATATTAATTTTAATTTTAGTTTTAAATATTGTTTTAGGCTATAAAAGAGGATTAATAAATGTTATATTTAGTATTTGTGCATTTTTTATTGCAATTATTCTAACACTTATTTTATTTAAACCTATTTCGAATCTAATAATAAATAATACAGAAATTGATAATAAAATAAGAGAAGTTATTATACATAATAATTCAAACAAAGATGATGCAAATATTGCAGAAAACGAAAAAAATAAAGAAAGCTCAAACCCAATAAAAAATTACATAGATTCAACAGTAAAACAAACAACAGATACAATTAAAACTAATACAGTAGAAATAATAGCAAATGAGATTTCTGTAAGAATTATAGAAATTATAACAGGTATTATTTTATTTATTGTAATCAGAATAATATTGATATTTGCAAAATTTTTATTTGAAGCAATTGCTGAACTTCCAATAATAAAGCAATTTAACGAAATAGGAGGTTTAGCATATGGCTTATTAAAAGGAGTTTTAATAATATATTTATTATTAACTATAATATTTGTTGTAACATCAATAAAAGGAAAAAATATAATATATGAAAAAATAGAACAATCATATATTACAAAGGTTTTATATGAGAACAATGTTATTATTGACTATTGCCTATTGCCTTTTAAATAAAAATTTGCTATAATATGTTCAAATTTGGAAGGTTAGAAGAAAGAGTGAATAAAATTAAATGAGTACAAAAAAAACAAAAAATATTGAGAAAAGGAAAAGCCATATAGTATTAAAAGCATTTTTAAGTCTTATTATTATAGCAATTTTATTAGTATTAGGTTTTATATGTTATAGTACGTATAAAAATGGATGGGGAGTAAAAGGAATTATTCAAACAGCAATGGGGCAGGATGAAAAAAAATTAGAGAATTTAGATCCTTTTACAGTATTAATTTTAGGTGTAAGTAAAGATATAAGTACAGAACTTACAGATACAATTATTGTTGCATCATATAATCCAAAAAATCAAAAAGCAACATTACTTTCTATTCCAAGAGATACGTTTGTTGGTAAAAATAAAGCAAAAGCAACTTCTTATGACAAAATAAATGCACTTTACCAAACAAATCCAGTAAAAACATTAGATGCTGTAAATAAAATTACAGGTTTAAATATAAAATATTATTTAGTTGTAAGTAATAATGCTCTAGTACAATTGGTAGATGAAATTGGTGGAGTAGAATTTGATGTGCCAATAGATATGAATTATGATGATAGTTCTCAAGATTTGCATATTCATTTGAAAAAAGGTTACCAAAAGCTAAATGGTGAGCAAGCAGAATGGCTTGTTAGATTTAGAAAAAATAATAATGGAACATCATATCCTTCAAGTTATGGTGATAATGACATTGGAAGAATGAGAACACAAAGAGAGTTTCTAAAAATAGTTGCAAAAAAAATGGTTCAAATTAAAAATATAACCAAAATAAAAAGCTTTATTGATATATTTAAAGAAAATGTTACTACAAATATTACAAACTGGTCATTATTAAAAGAATATATACCATATTTAGTGGATTTTGATACAGAAAACCTTCAAACATCTTCATTACCACGGAGCTCCAGCAACTTTAGGTACATACAATTTATCTTTTTTTGTGCATAATGAAAAAGAAACAAAAAAGTTGGTAGAAGAATTATTTACTGAGCAAAATGGTATAGAAGAAGAAAAAAATACAGAAACCAATAGTACAACAAACAATAAAACAAATGTAACAAAAGAAAACACTGTAGCAAAAAATGTTACAAATACAACTAAAGATACTAGTGTAGCTGAAACAAATAATAACTCAAAAATAAAAATAGAATTGCTTAATGGAAGCGGAGAAAAAGCAACTTTAACTAAAGTTGCAAATAAGTTAGAAACAAAAGGGTACAATGTATATAAAACAGGAACTAATGAGAATGTTACAAGTAAAACATTAATTATAAATAGAACCGCTGTTTCAAATGAGATAACATCTAATTTAAAACAAATTCTTGGTGTTGGAACAGTACAAAGTATACTATCAACAAATACGGTAGATATAACAATTATAATTGGAAAAGACTACAAATAATTTTTTTAAGGGTCGCCTATTTAGGCGACCCATCTATAAAAAAGAATTAGAAATTTTTTTAAAATTCATTTTTTATTTTTCAAGGTATTAATATCAAATTTAAGTTATATAAAGATTTTTTATTTTCCTTTATAACCTGTTAAAATAAACATTATTTATTATGTTATTATTTCTACATTTTTTTTTAAAATGTAGGGGCAGGGTTCCATCCCTGCCCTAAAGATTATAACAATGCAGGGTTATCATCCTATATAAATAAATTAGCAATAACAATAAAAAGAAAGGAATGATTAAAAATATGTTTAATAGTTTTAATATAAAACAAAAAAGGATAATAATAATTGTAGCGATTATTATTGCAGTTGGAATAATGTACTATATTTACAATAATGCTAGTAATAAAATAGAAATTTCAAATGAAGAAATGTTAGTTCAAAAAAATGTGGTATTAGAAGAAAATAAAAGAGAAAAGGAAGAAATTGTAATTCATATTACAGGGAGTGTAAAAGTACCTGGAATTGTTATGTTAGAAGAAGGAGCAAGAATAAAAGATGCAATAGAAGCTGCTGGGGGATTAACAGAAGATGCAGATATTTCTAAATTAAATTTAGCTTATGTATTAGAAGATGGAACAAAAGTTAAAATACCAAGCATAAAAGAAGATTTAGATGGTGATGAAATAATATCTCAAGAAAGTGGGGAAAATGTGATAGAAGAAGAGGAAAACAAAACCAGTAGTAAGAAAAAATCCACCATAAATATAAATAAAGCAACACAAGAAGAATTCGAAAATTTACCAGGTATTGGTCCATCACTCGCAAAAAAAATTATAGATTATAGGAAAGAAAATGGGAATTTTCAAAATTCAGAGGATATAAAAAGTGTAAATGGAATAGGAGAAAGTAAATACGAAAATATAAAAAGTTATATATATGTTAAATAGTTTATTAAAAATTTTTGGTCAATTGAAAAAGTAAATTCAATTTAGAAAAAGTAACTTCAAGTGGAAGA
>CAMVKF010000105.1 GCA_947168035.1 uncultured Clostridia bacterium
AGAAAAATTAGGGGTAGATGGAGTATTAATTGTTACACCATACTATAACAAAACTACTCAAGAAGGCTTAATTCAGCACTACACAGAAATTGCAAACAATACAGATTTACCAATAATTTTATACAATGTACCAGGAAGAACTGGGGTAAACATTAAGCCAGAAACAGCATGCGAACTTTCAAAAATTGAAAATATAGTTGCTATAAAAGAAGCAAGTGGAGATTTATCTCAAATAGCAAAAACAGCTCATTTATGTGGAGAAAATTTAAATATATATTCAGGAAATGATGACCAAGTTATTCCTATACTATCACTTGGAGGAATTGGAGTTATTTCAGTACTTTCAAACATAAAGCCAAAATACACACATGATATGTGCGATAGCTTTTTTAATAAAGAAACTGAAAAAGCTGCAAAAATGCAACTAGATGCAATAGAACTTATAAATGCATTATTTGCTGAAGTAAATCCAATACCAGTAAAAGAAGCGTTAAATATAATAGGTTATAATTTTGGAATACCAAGATTACCACTTATAAAAATAAGTGAAAAAAATAGGGAAATTCTAGAAAAATGTATAAAAGCTTTGAATTAGAATTAAAAAGTGATATAATAAAAGGGAGAAAATAAGGAGCAGAACAAAAGTGGTTAAAGATATAAATGAAATACTTATAGATAAAGAGTATATTGAAATAATTTCAGATTTATTACAAAATGAAAAAGTAAATAAAATGAAACAATTTAGGCAACATCATAATGTTAGTTGTTTTGAGCATTGCCTATATGTTTCATATAATACATATTTAATTTGCAAAAAATATAATTTAGATTATAGGTCAGCTGCAAGAGCAGGACTTCTACATGACTTATTTTTATATGACTGGAGAGTAAGAGAAAATGGCAGAAAAGGGTTGCACGCATTTACACACCCAAAAGAAGCCTTAAGGCAAGCCCAAACTATTACTTTTTTAAACAAAAAAGAAAAAGAAATAATAAAAAAACATATGTGGCCAGTAACAGTAATTCCGCCAAGATACCTAGAAACATATATAATAACATATGTAGATAAATATTTTGCAGTAGCTGAAGCTTATATTAAACCAGAATATGTCACAATTTTTAGATTAAGGAGAGAATTAGTAAATGATAGAAGTAATGGTTAATGGTTGTAATGGCAAAATGGGAGGCATTATTTGCGATTTAGTAGACAAAAACGAAAATATGATTTTAAAAAGTGGCGTAGATGTAGTAGATACCGGGCTTGCAACATTTCCTGTATACACTAATTTAAAACAAATACCAGAAAATCCAGATGTAATAATAGACTTTTCTGTGCCAAAAGCTACATTTAATATTTTAGAATATGCAAAAGAAAATAAAGTTCCAATAGTTATTGCAACAACAGGTTTTACAGCTGAGGAAGAAGAAAAAATAAAAGAATTTGCAAATTTTATACCAATATTTAAATCTTCAAATATGTCTTATTCAATAAATATGTTTAAGAACTTACTTAAAGAAATAGCGCCAAAATTAAAAGATACAGATATTGAAATAATAGAAACTCACCATAACAGAAAAATTGATAGTCCAAGTGGAACAGCCCTAATGCTTGCAAATTCAATAAATGAAGCTTTAGGTGGAGATTACAAATATGAGTATAATAGACACGATAAGCACGAAAAGAGAGATAAAAAAGAAATAGGAATAACATCAATTCGTGGTGGAAATATAGTAGGAGAACATACAGTAAAATTTTTTGGAGAATCAGAAACACTAGAAATAAAACATACATCATATTCTAGAAACTTGTTTGCAGAAGGAGCAATAAAAGCTGCAGAATTTATAGCTCAAAAGCCAAGTGGATTATATAGTATGGAAAACTTATACTAGATGTTACCAGTCAGCCTTAATTAATATATATTTTTGAATGAAGCGCGTAAGGCGAGCAACCGAAGCGTAAGCGAAGGGCGACTGGAGCAATCAACCTATGCGATCTTAAAATATAAAAATTTATTTTTATATTTTAAGATAGGGAAGATTGCGACACCAAACGAAATGAAAAAATATATATTAATTAAGGCTGACCGGTAACTACTAGATAGGGTTGAAAGGGATGGGAATAAATATGATTAAACCTAAAAAATTAAACAAAGGAGATAAAGTTGCAATAGTAAGCTTATCTAGAGGATTATTAGGTATGCCATTTTGCAAACATGAATTAGATATAGCATTAAAAAGATTAGAAGAATTTGGATTGGTTCCAGTTATAATGCCAAATGCTTTAAAAGATATGGATTATGTACAAAATCATCCAGAAGCAAGAGCAAGTGATTTAAAACAAGCATTTATGGATAAAGAAATAAATGCAATAATATGTGCAATTGGTGGAGATGATACATATAAAACAATTCCTTATTTAATGGAAGATAAAGAATTTATTGAAGCAGTAAAAAATAATCCTAAAATTTTCACAGGATTTTCAGACACAACAAATAATCATCTAATGCTAAATAAATTAGGATTAGAAACTTTCTATGGACCAAATGTGTTAGTAGATTTAGCAGAATTAGATAATGAGATGTTACCATATACAAAAGAATATTTTGAAAAATTTTTTATGAACGAATCAAGCTATGAAATAAAATCAAGCCCAGTATGGTATTATGAAAGAGAAAGCTATGGACCTGAGGAAGTTGGAAAACCTAGAAAATCTCAAAATGAACTACATGGCTATGAAGTATTAAATGGAAATGGAAAAGTTTCAGGAAAGCTATATGGTGGATGTATCCAAAGTTTGTATGATGCATATACAGGTATAAGATATGGAGATGAAAATAAAGTATATGCTAAATATAATATTTTACCTACACTTGATGAATGGAAAGAAAAAATCTTATTTATTGAAACCTCAGACGAAAAAATTACCCCAGAGCAATTAGAACAAATTTTAAATTATTTTAAAGAAAATAAAATTTTAGAAACAGTTAGAGGAATTATTGTAGGTAAACCTATAGATGAGAAATATTATGAAGAATATAAAGAGGTTTACAAAAAAGTATTTAAAGATATAAAAACACCAGTATTATATAATGTTAACTTTGGTCATTCTGTACCAAGATGTATTTTGCCATATGGGCTAAGCGCAACTATTGATTATGATAATAAAAAGATTATGATTGATGAACCAATTTTCAATTAATCCCATTTGGGACCGGCACTTTTGGGATTTTCCAAAAAAGAACCGGTCCCAAATTGAAAATTAGGTAAAAAATAAGGAATGTGATTAACTATGAAATTAGAAGAAGTAAAAAATACTTGCAAATTTGTTATGGATAGAGGTGAATATGTTAAAATAAATTATTGTAAATTAGATGAGTTTATAAAAAATATTGATTGTAATAATTTAAAAAATTGGTTATTGATAAATCCATATAATTTATTAGATTTGGATTTAGAGCTAATTATTAATTTATTATTAGTTTTTGAAGGTATTTGTTATTCCTTTTGGGGTGAACCTAAATGGGCAATAAAAACAGATGAAGGAATTAAAGATGGTTCTGATGCACTTTTATATATTATGATTAAATATGTAAAGAATACAAAAAATACAGACTTTAGCAATATGTCATTTAATGAATTTAAAAATCTATTAAAAGGAAATGTAGATATTCCTCTTTTAAAAGAAAGATATGAAACTATAACAAAAGTAAGCAAAATTGTAAATGAAAAGATGAATGGTAATTTCTATAGATACATAAAAGACATAGTAAATGATAATGATTTATTTAATTTCTTAGTTAATAATTTTAAAAACTTTATAGATGAAAGAGTATACGATGGCAAAAAAATATGTTTTTATAAACTAGCACAACTCTTAACATCTGATATCTTACATATACGAGAATCCTTAGAAAATATAAAAGTGGATTATTCTAATTTAATTGGATGTTCTGATTACAGAATTCCACAAACCTTGCGTGCACTTGGAATTACAGAATATAATAATAATTTAGCTAATATTGTAGATAACAAGGAGCTGATTGATATTTCTTCTAAATTTGAAGTTGAAATAAGAGCAAGTCAAATAGTTGTAATTGATTATATAAAAAGTAAATTAAAAGGTATTAATTCAATAGATATAAATGATTATTTATTTTTATACTCAAAAAAAGTAAAAGATATAGCAAAACCATATCATTTATGTAGAAATACAAATTATTAGTTAATATTAATTAAACTAGCAGATAACATATTTTTATCTGCTAGTTTGCATATACATAGCTATTAGATACATTTTTTTTATGATTTTTCAATAATATGTAAAAAAATAAAAAAAATATGTTATAATGTTTAAAATAAAGTTGTTTAAAAATAAAGAAATTTATTATGTATCTGCTAATATTAAAAAAAATTAAGGTATGTTGAGCCAATGACAAAATTTAAAAATGAATGGCAAGATTATGAACAATGGATTAAAAAATATAGTATTCAAGAATGTAAAAAAGAAGAGAAAGAAATTTTGAAACAAGGATATAAGAAAATATATACTGATGAAAAAACTGATTGGGT
>CAMVKF010000106.1 GCA_947168035.1 uncultured Clostridia bacterium
CCCCAATATATGGCAAGTTTCTGTACTTTTGATTATAGTCTAGCCCATAGCCTATTACAAATTCATCTGGAATTGAAAACCCTATATAATCTACATCTAATTCTATAATTCTTCTTGACGGTTTGCTAAGTAAAGTACATATTTGTAGGGCTTTTGGGTTAAATTCCATTAAATGATGTTTTAAAAATTCTAGGGTTCTTCCAGTATCTACTATATCTTCTATTATAATTACATTTTTTCCTTCTATTTTACCACTTAAGTCTTGCACCATCTCAATTTTTCCTGTGCTTTGCTCTCCCTCATAGCTTTTTACTTGAATAAACTCAAATTCAACACTGTTTTTTATTCTTTTTGCAAGCTCTACCATAAATATTGCAGCACCTTTTAATACTCCTACAAATACAATATCTTCATCTTTATACTTTTTCATAATCTCTTTTGCTAGTTCATCTAACCTTTTTTCAATTTTTGCTTCACTTATTAGCACATTTATTTTTTCCATCTTTTTTCACTTCCTTTTTATTTTTCTATTTTTTATTTATAACACAAAAAGCCATTTTTTTCAATGGCTTTTTCTATCAATTTTAATAAAAAGATGTAGGACGGTTTTAATCACCCACAAAGAGTGACAGAAAGGACCGGCTACCTAAGTCACAACCCAAGCAAAGGGTGAACTGATACTACCCTAAAATATATCTTCTACATAAACCTCATCACCTACTGCAACAACTGTATATTTATGCAGATTTTCAATATCTTTCATCTCTTCATATCCGCTATATTTTTGAATTTGACTTCTTGCTTCTTTTTGTTTGTTTTTAAGCATTTGAGCTTCTGATTTTTTTAAATATTTAAATTCTATCATAATTGAATGATAGCCTCTTGTTTTATCTCTTGGTATAAGCAAAATATCTGGATATTCTCCTTCTACTTCAAATTCTGACTTTACTGTATAAAGCTTTTTCAAGTTCATTGCTATAGAATAAAACAATACTTTTACATATTTTTCATCAAATTTTATGTAATCGCGATTTGATAAATGTTTTAAATATATTTCTAATACCTCTAAAATTTTGTCCATTTTTCCTTCACTGGCTAATTCCTTTGCCATTACTGTATATTCTATACTTGAAACTGAAAATTCCAACTCTTTTTCCATACTTTCTAGAAAATATGTTGCATATAATTCTTTCATCACATAGTTTGGTATTTTTAATTTTGGATATCCATATTCTTCTCCTGTAATTGTTAAATATCCTAAATAGAATAACATTGAAATCATTTCTTTTTCTTCAAATCCTATTTCTGGATTAAACTTCTCTGTTATTTCACTTGAAACTCCTTCCCCTGAAATTGTTTTTTCTATTATTTCTTTTCTGTTTTCACCTTTACATACATTTAACATGTGAGAAAGTTTTGAATAATCACTTGCTATATTTACATCTATCAAGTTTTCTGGAATTTCTCCTAACCTTATATAATCTGCTAATAAATATAGGCACATATTTGAATTATACATCTGTTTTTCCGCTTTTAAGGAAAATTTGTATCCATCATAATTTGCCTTCATTATTGGAAGTAAGGTTTCCTGTTCTTGTTTTGAAATATTTTGAGAATCCATTAAATTTATTAATTCTTCTTCATTAAACCCAAACATTTCATTAAATTCTTTATCTCTTGTAATATCTTTTGATATATTAAACCCTGACGTTAAACTATCTAGTGTTATTGGTGCTACTCCTGTTATAAATATTCTATCTACTACTGACTCTGTTCCTTTTTTTAGAATTTCGTACCATTTTCTTACTTTTCCGTTTTTAGATACTAAATTTTTGAAGTCATCTGTTCTAAATCCTAATAATTCATTTGCAAAATGGTCATATTCATCTATTATTACATATATCTTTTCATTTGGCTTTTGTAGTAAGAAAGCTGTAAAAATACTATTTAAAATGTCTTCTGCTTCTTGGTTTTCGTTAATATAAAAATCAATACCATATTTGCCAATAAATAATTTTACTGATTCTATTACGCTATTTTTAAATCCATTCATTGTTGTATCTTCATTCTCTGTATTTATCCCTGAAAAATTGAATTTTAAAATATAATATCTATTTTTATTTGATGTGGGATTTTTTCCTATATATGTTTCTCCAAATAATTCTTCAAATTTATCTATTCTTTGAAAATCATAATAGTTTTCTAAAACACTTGTAAATAGAGTTTTTCCAAACTTTCTTGGACGTAAAAACATTATTGCTTTATCTGGCAAATCTTCTAATTTTTCTATATATTTTGTTTTATCTACATAGCAATATCCTTGTTCTACCAAATCTGCATAATTACTTATTCCTTTTGGCAATTTTTTCATATGCACACCTCCAAATTTTATATGTTTATTCTACTACACGCATAAGAAAAATGCAAGAAAATTCTTGACATTGTTATATTAATATGCACTTGGGCACCTAAGTCCACAGGAGAACTAGCCCCACCAGTAACACCCAGTAGGAGTTAATTTAAGAAAACACATTGTAGATACTGATATACATGCTAAAAAATGATAAATATCCAGCAAATGTTATTATTCATTGGCTAAGTAATAAGGATACTGCTCTCTATGTTGGATTGTGGGAAGAACTTAATAATGAAAATTTTAATTTAACGGAATACCGTGAAATTAAAATAAATGAAATTGGAACATCTTCTTATACAATGAGTCCTAAACAATGGATACAAAGAACTAATATCCTACTTTAGATGGTAATATGAGAGATTATGCTAATATTCTTCAGTTAGTAATATTAAGCAATTTAGAAAATCTAAATAGTGAAATGATTTCTCAAGAAATACAACAAAAAATGAGACTTGAAAGATTAAATACTATAGCTAAAAAACAATATACCATTTTAAAAGAGAGCACAGGAATTAAAAAAATTGAAATGTTAGATGACACTAATAATACAAAATTATTAAGCTAATAATAACTAAAATAGCAGATAGAACCTGTACCAATGTACCCACGCATAAAAAATACCACACAATAAAATATTGTATGATATTTTTTTGATTAAATTATTATACTTTTTGGACAAGGTTGCTTATCCATCAATTTTTATATCCTCTGTTTTTCAAATATTCATCTATATCATTTATAATCCATTCTTCTCCTTGTGTATGTAGTACAGCATATCCTTCAACCAAATAGTCAAAAACATTATATTTTTCAAAGATACTATATGTTTCTTTTCCACTCAACCCTTGCCTTTCTTTATATGATTCTAAACAAAAGATTATAAATTCATTTATTTTATATTCAATATCTTCTTTCATACCTACACTCCATATAATTCTTTTCTTTGATAGTCATTTATAAAAAATTCCGCCAATATTTCATCTGGATAATACCACATTTTACTTTCCTTGTCTTCTAATTTGTTATATATCTCCGAATTATATATTATTTCATTAGCTTTTTTCAAACTGATTTTCATTTTTTCTGATAATATTTGTGCTACACTTGGTAAAAATATCCATAACATTCCATCTAGTGTTTTATTATTGTTCATTTCAAATTACCTCCTCTGTACCCAAATATTTAATACAACTTAACGCTTTTTCTGTGTGAAATGAAATTTGATTTATTAATTTATATGTTTTTAAAGCTTTAATTGTTTCCTCTTTTGAGGCATAGTTTTTTTCATATAATTTCAATGTTGCAAATAAATTATCGTCAGCTACTGGTCCCTTTATAACATCATAATTGTGTAATAGCCCATTACTTTTTCTGTTTTCATACACAAAATCTAACCATTCTTCTGTTGCTCCAATAAAATCTAATATTTTAAGATCTTGATTTTCTATATATTCATATATATTTATATACCCTTTTATATTATTGTTTTCTGCTAATCTTTTCTTTTTTATAATTGCCCATCTTTTGGCTTGTTCAATATCCGTAGTTGTGTAAAAACCTTTACCAAAATCAGTTTTATAGTTTAAAATTTCTAAACTTGGTTTTTCTACAATATAAGTACTTCCATGATATAATTTCATTTTTACCACTTCTTTCTTTTACATTAATATTTTACTATATAAAAATCAAAAAAGCAAGAACAATTCTTGCTTTGATTCAAAAACCGTATGTCAAAGTGACAAGAGAACCGGCTACCTAAGCCACACCTCAAGCAAAGAGTGACAGAAAGAACCGGCACCGATGTCACTGCACTTTTATTTTATCTATTTCTTCTTTTGTTAAACCAGTAAATTCCATGATTTCTTCTACTTTTTTATTTTTTTGTTTCATTTTTCTTGCTATTTCTACTTTTTCCTCTGCCCTTCCTTCTTGCTTTCCTTGCTCCATTCCTTGTTCCATACCTTGCTTCATTCCTTGCTTCATTCCTTGCTTCATTCCTTGTTTCATTCCTTGTTTCATTCCTTGTTTCATTCCTTGTTTCATTCCGGCTTCACGACCTTTTTCTAGTCCTTCTGCTTCAGCTTTCTCCTTGGCATATTCCACTTCATAAATATAATCTCTTAATTGCATTTCTCTTTCAAGAT
>CAMVKF010000107.1 GCA_947168035.1 uncultured Clostridia bacterium
TAATTTTTCTATTGATGGTGAATATAGTGACATTTTTTTACTTCCTTTACATTAGTCCAGGTATATTGTATTTTCCCATTTGTTTTGCTTGTTCGCTATCAACTTGAGAAAGTGCATCATTTACACAAGTAATTATTAAATCTTGAAGCATTTCTACATCATCTGGATCTACTACATCTTTTTGAATTGTAATATCTTTTACAACTTTAGCTCCAGAAACAGTAACTTTTACTGCTCCACCTCCTGCTGTTGCTGTAAATTCCATTGCTGCAAGTTCTGTTTGTGATTTTTCCATATCTGCTTGCATTTTTTTAGCTTCTTTCATTAAATTTCCTAGATTCATTCCTCCGAATCCTCCCATGCCTCCTGGGAATCCTCCTCTTTTACCCATTTTAAATTCCTCCTTAGATTTTGTTTAAATTACTCAATAACCTCAAAAGGTATATCTTGTGAATTTGCAAATTCTTGCAATTTATCTTCATTAGTCGCAACTTGATTAACGTTGACTTCTGAAATATATTTAATTTCCATTGGCTTGCCACAAGCCATTGACACAAGATTTGCAATTTCTCTTTTATTTTCTTGTTTTTCCAAAACCGTTTTTCCAAATGATGTTAAACCTCTTGGAAAATTTATTCCAACTGTCATATCATTTAATTCAATTGCATTTGTATTTATTAAATTAGTATATAACACTATTTTTCCACTTGCTTTTAAATCATTTACAATCTGTGGCCAGAATTTTGCAGCTTCCTTTGGATATTTCTTTTGCTGTGTTGCATTTGTTGTTGCACTTCCACCGCTTTTTTGACTCACTTGCGAATTAACCGCCATTCTAACAGGTGTGGTATTTGTTGCAATCGTTTGTGGTCTTGGTTGTGGACTACTAGCCACACTTATATTACCTGACCTTAAATATTTTTCAATTTTTTCTATTCTTTCCTCTAAATTGTTTGAAACTTGTTGTTCTTGATTGCACAAATTTATTATTCCTGCTTGAAACATTATAATTTTTTGTGTAGACTTTTTCATTTCTGTTTCTAAGTTTGATAGTTCATAAACAAGATTTATAAGTCTTTGTTTTTCTGCCCTTTTAGACAACTCATCTATTTTTTTAAGTTCTTCTTCACTATATAAATCTAATTTTCCAGAAGCTTTGAAAATAAGCAAATCTTTTATGTATTTTATTAATTCCCATATAAAATTTGTTAGTTCTTTTCCGTCTTCTAAGATATTATTTGTAACATTTAAAGCATTTTCTACATTGTATTCTATTATAGCATTTGCCATATTATGCACAAATTCAAGTTTTGGAATTCCAACTAAATCTTTTATTTTGTTTTCATCAATGCTGTTATCTCCATCTTGAACACATCTTTCTAAAATAGATAATGCATCTCTCATTGCACCTTCAGACAATACAGCAATTATATTTAATGCACCTTCTGTTATTTCTAAATTGCTTTCTTTACAAACAACTCTTAATCTTTTTATAATATCTTCATTTGATATTTTTTTAAAATCAAATCTTTGACATCTTGAAAGTATTGTAGCTGGTAATTTTTGAGGTTCTGTTGTTGCTAAAATAAATTTTACATGTTCAGGTGGTTCTTCCAATGTCTTCAAAAGTGCGTTAAATGCCCCAGTTGAAAGCATGTGAACCTCATCTATTATATAAACTCTATATTTAGCCTTTGTTGGTAAAAAATTAACCTCTTCACGAATACTTCTTACATCTTCTACACTATTATTTGATGCAGCATCCATTTCTACAATATCTGTTAATGAACCAGATATTGCTCCTTTGCATATTTCACATTCATTGCAAGGTTCTCCATCTTTTGGATTTTGACAATTTATTGCCCTAGCCAATATCTTTGCAGCAGAAGTTTTTCCAGTTCCTCTACCTCCATTAAATAAGTAAGCATGACCTACTCTTCCTGCAACTATTTGATTTTGCAAAGTTCTTGTTATATGCTCTTGACCAACTATTTCTGAAAATACCTTTGGTCTAAATTTTCTATAAAGTGCTGTGTACCCCATATTTCTCACATCCTTTATATTTGCCCTTAATATTAAAAATACGGACTAACAAATTCTTGAAGCTATGCTTTTAGAATTTGTAACGTTCGCATATTTAATTTCTACGGAAATTGCTTCTTAAAATTGCAATTTCCTAGAACTTAAAAATGGTGTGAACCTTAATCCCTCTATGGAAAGCATCTCCACATAAAGAATTCTACTTATTGCTGCTTCCTTCCGGACCTGACAAGATTCATAGGTCTTTATTGGATATACTCTCCATACAAGAATTAAGTCTCATACCATTTTGTATTATATACTCTTTTTTTTAATTTAGCAAGAGTTATTATTAAATTTATATTTTATTTTTAAATGTTGTTAATAATAAAGTAATATAACTAATTTTTTATTCTTTTAAACACTACGTCTTCAAAATCTGTTAGTTCTATACTTTGACTAGCGTTTTCTATTATATCTCCAATTGGCATTTCTAGTTTTACATTTGCTTTAAATATTTTTCCAGAATCTAAATTTATTGTTATATCAAAGCTTAATGTTCCTTTTAAATCTTCCATTGTTGTACCTGATTTTTTTAATAACTCTGCATGGTTTATTTCTTCTTCTTCATTTGATTCATAAGATGCAACATTTACATTTGAATATCTAAAAGCTAATTTATCACCTTGGTTTGATATTTGTAAATTTTTAAAATTAGATTCAGCTCCAGCTACATATTCTAATGAGTTTTCCACATTTTCTTCTTTGTTTGTGAATATTTGTATTTCAGATGTTGTATCTGGTTTAAATATTTTCATTTCTCCTTTTTCGCTTTGTTTCTCTATTTGAAAATTATCTAAAACTATGCTTTTTATTGTTTCTGTTTTGCCATATCCGTCATTTTTCTTTATATATACAAATATATCATTATTTTGATTTATATCAAATGCCCATTTATTACCTTCTGATACTTTATCAATTCCTTCACTTGTACTTATTATTGATATTTTAGAAATGTTGAATGGCATATTAGATTCACCGTTTTCATTATAATCTAAAATTGTTATTCCTAAAATAAAAAATAATATCACCATTATTATTGTTATTACTATTACATGAAATGATTTTTTATTTGTTATTTCTTTTATTTTTTCTACCATATTTCCCCCATCTTAATTTAATTTCTTTATTTTTCTTAATTCTTTAAAAAATTTCTTTAGAATTTCTTCACATTCATTTTTCATTATTCCAGTTTCAATTTCTACTTTATGATTAAATGTGTAATCTTCTAAAAGATTTAGTTTAGAACCGCAAGCACCAGTTTTTTCATCCTTTGTTCCAATATAAACTTTTTTTATTCTAGAATTAATAATTGCTCCTGCACACATTGGACATGGTTCTAAAGTTACATACATTTCGCAATCTAGTAATCTCCATGACTCTAATTTTTTACTTGCCTTTTGTATTGCTAAAATTTCTGCATGTTTTGTTGTATCTAACTTTGTTTCTTTTTGATTATGTGCTCTTGCAACAATTTTTCCATCTTTTACTATTACGCAGCCTACTGGAACTTCTAATTTATCATATGCTTTTTGAGCCTCTTTTAGAGCTTCTTTCATAAATTTATTATCCATATTTACCTCTTATTTTTAAAGCAATATTTAATAAATTTTAACATTTTTTTTACAAATTGTCAATTTTGTCTTTTATTTTAGGGATTCTTCATTTATTTCTAACAAATTAAAAAAGCTTCAATTGAAGCTTTTTTAGTGTCAGTCTCCATCCTTATTTGGATTATAAGCATAATACTTATTTCCATCTTCGTCAGTATATTCAACCACTGTTTGGTTGTATTTTGATTTGATAATCTGGATCTCTTCTGGATCATTATCATCATTTTTTATAGTATATCCTTTACTTTTATATTCATCAATATACTGTTTTATATTTTCTCCATGGAGTCTTGGAATATACAACCAATGCTGGCCCCAACGATGCCAAATTTTTGCAGCTTTAAGAACATCAACTAAATACTCATCTTCTCCTCCGCATGTCTCCCTTCTATACCTGTTAAAGTCTTCAGTCAGGCCTTTTTTAGCTAGATATTCTTCAGCTGTCTTCCGATGGCCTTTTCCGTTGTTCTCAAGAATTTCTCCGTTTGGAAATATGAAACCAGAAGTTACTGGTAACATCATATTATCCCTCCTTTATAATTTTTTATTACGAGTTATTATTCCATATAATCACTACATAATCATGTTTTTGGCTTTTTTCATAAATAAATTAGTATGTTTTTATTTTTCTTTCTCATTTTTATTTTTTAATT
>CAMVKF010000108.1 GCA_947168035.1 uncultured Clostridia bacterium
GTAGAATTTCTTATAATTACGAAATGAGCCGAGAAACTTTGAAAATTATTAATATGGCTGCGTTTAAAAACATAAATAAATATAGCAAACCATCATTTTTTTATCTTTCCTTCCTGAACATTATAGCAAATTTTAGCCATAATATTATTTGGTGTTATTTTAGCATAGAATTTTGCAAGCTTTACATCAAAACCTGGTACAATATTAAACTTCCCTTTTAATAATTTTTTTAATGTATATTGAGCTACATATTCACTAGATTTTGATTTTAAATTAAATTTAACATTTGCTACATTATTAAAATTAGTATTTACTGGTCCTGGTTGTAGCACACTTATTTGAACTTTTGATTTTTTTCTTCTTAGTTCTTCTCTTATTCCTTCTGAAATCCTTAATACATATGCTTTAGAAGCATAGTATGCTGCCATAAGCGGCCCTGGCATGTTTCCGGCAATAGATGAAACATTTAAAATTATACCTTCATTTTTTGCAACCATATCCTTTAAATATAATTTTGTCAAAATATGAACAGCTGTAATATTAGTTTTTATTAAGTTTAACTCTTTTTCTAAATTTGTATCTACAAACTCTCCAAATTCTCCAAAACCAGCATTGTTAACCAATATATTTATGTCTTTATTATTTTCATACAAAGAATAACAATTCTCTTCTAAATTTAAATCTGCAATTTCAATTTTTACATTTATATTGTATGTTTTTTCTAATTCTTCTTTTAATTCATTAAGCTTTTGAGCATTTCTTGCAACTATAACTAAATCATACTTATTTTTTGCAAATTCTCTTGCTAGGTCTCTACCAATTCCAGAAGATGCCCCAGTAATCAATACTTTCATATAAAATTCCATCCCTTTCTATACAGCACACATCAGTTTGAAAAAGAATTAAATTTTGGCAAGGAAAATTGTAATTTAAAGGCAAGGGAGCATATATTGTATATGTGACCGCGTTTAAATTGCAATTTGACGTAGCCAAAATTGTAATTATTTTTTAAACTAAATCTTCCATAGCCTTATTATACTGTTCTTCATTTGGTGCTTTTCCGTGCCAACCTGCTTCATTTTCCATAAAAGAAACTCCCTTGCCCTTTATGGTTTTAGCTATTATACAGGTTGGTTTATTTTTTGTTTGTTTTGCTTGTTTAAAGGCATCTCTTATTTGTTCAAAATTGTGTCCGTCTATTTTTATTACATTAAACCCAAAAGCCTCAAACTTTTTATCTATTGGGTATGGGCTCATAACCTCTTCTATTGTGCCATCTATTTGTAAATTATTATTATCTACAATAACACATAAGTTATCTAATTTATATTTATTTGCTGCCATTGCCGCTTCCCAAATTTGCCCTTCTTCTATTTCTCCATCTCCTAAAATACAGTAAACTCTATAATTCTTATTATCCAATTTAGCAGAAATAGCCATACCATTTGCACACGAAAAACCTTGCCCTAATGAACCCGTACTCATATCTACACCTGGAACTTCATTCATATTTGGATGTCCTTGTAAAATGCTATCTATTTTTCTTAAACCTTTTAATTTTTCTTTTTCAAAATATCCTCTTTCTGAAAGTGCTGCATATAAAGCAGGTGCAGAATGACCTTTAGATAAAACTAGTCTATCTCTATCTTCCCAGCTTGGATTTTTTTCATTAATATTTAATTCTTCAAAATAAAGTACTGCCATCACATCTGCAATAGAAAGTGCACCTCCTGGATGCCCAGATTTTGCATTATATACTTGCTCTATTATATCTTTCCTTATTTCTTTTGCTTTTAATTTTAATTCATCAATATCCATAACAAATCCCCCTTTTTTCTATTATGTTCATATTTTACACTAATAAATAAAAAAAAGCAAATAATATTCTTATTTAACCTTTTGCTTAATATATTTTAATAGGTGATTTTTTTGAATTTTATTTTGAATTTTGCAAAAGGCATAGCCTTAGGTGCTGGAGCTATTTTACCTGGAATTAGTAGTGGAGTTTTGTGCGTTATTTTTGGAATTTATGATAAGTTACTTGACTCAATTTTAACTTTTTTTAAAAATACAAAAGAAAATTTCAAATTTCTATTTCCAATATTTTTGGGACTTTTGTTTGGTATTTTACTCTTCGGAAATACCCTAAAATTTCTGTTTTTAGCATATCCTATACAAACTAAATTTATATTTATCGGTTTAATATTAGGTTGCATACCTCATATTATTAATGACTCTATTAGTAAATATCCATTTAAAATTGAATACTTATTTTTTACAATTATTGCAGCTTTTTCAGGTCTTTTTCTTGTTTTTTTAGAAAAAAACTCTACTGTTTGTATTTCAACTTCTTATACCTTTCTTATTTTGGTCATAACGGGATTTTTTATGTCAATAGGAGTTGTAGTTCCAGGTGTAAGTAGTACTTTGATTTTGATGCTTTTTGGGGTTTATAGTTCTTATCTTGATGCAATATCTAGTATATATTTACCATTTTTGTTACCCCTAGGAATAGGGTTATTTGTTGGATGTTTAGTATTTATGAAACTAACTAAATTTTTATTAAATAAATTTTATATGCAAACTTTCTTCTCTATAATAGGCTTTACTATTGGCTCAATTTTTGTACTCTATCCGCGGATTTGAATTTAACATTACAGGGGTTATTTCTGTATTAAGTTTAGTTTTAGGAATATCAATTTCTAGAATAATTCAACCTAATAATTAGTTTTTGTTAAAATATTTATTTTTTAATAAATCAAATTTTTTTCTATTTAGCACTCAACTACTCCTACTAAAAATGTATAATTCTAACTTTACGGCAAAAAAGCTGAAAGCCTTAAAATAAAGGCTTTCAGCTTTTTTATTAATCTTGTGCATAAGGTAGAATTGCAATTGCTCTTGCTCTTTTTACAGCAATTGTTATATCTCTTTGGTGTTCACTGCAACTACCTGTTGTTCTTTTTGGTAATATTTTACCTTTTTCATTAACAAATTTTTTCATGATATCAATATTTTTATAATCTAATACAAAATTTTTGTCACCACATATAGGACAAACCTTTTTTCTTTGTTTTTTAAATCTTGGATTGAAATCATCATCATAATTTTTATTATTTCTATTATTTTTTCTGTTCTTTTTATCTGCCATTTTTTCTTTCCTTTCTAAATACTTTATTTATAAAGTATTTTATTATTATTAAAATGGTAGATCATCACTTGCTGATACTTCAAATTCTGGAGTATCGCCCATACCACCTGGTGCTGTTGCTCCAAATGTATCTGAAAAAGATGTATTTGTATTGTCTCCATCTCTTTTACTATCTGCAAAATATACTTCATCAGCAACAACTTCTGTAACATAGTGTTTTGTTCCGTTTTGATCATCCCATGTTCTTGTTTGTAATCTTCCAATTACTCCAACTTGTTGACCTTTTTTAAAGTATTTGCTACAAAATTCACCAGTTTTGTTCCAAGCAATTACATTAAAGAAATCTGCTTGTCTTTCTTCTCCTTGTTTTGTAAATCTTCTATTTACAGCTAGTGAAAATGATGAAACTAGTGCATTTGTATTTTGTGTGTATCTAGTTTCTGGGTCTTTTGTTAATCTACCCATTAAAATTACTTTGTTCATATTTTTTACCTTACCTTTCTTTAAATAAAGGCCCCTCTTTTTATTTATATAATTTTTATAAAATTTTCTATCTTTAGTTTATTTTGTAAATTAATCTTCTTTTCTTACAATAATAAATTTTAGGACATCATCCATAATTCTGTAATTTCTTTCTATTTCAGAAATCCAGCTAGGTTGTGCTTCAAAATCAAATTGCATATAAAAAGCTTCTTTATTCTTTCTTATCTCATATGCAAGTCTTTTTTTGCCTAAATTTTCTACTGACTCCACCTTGCCATTTTCATTTATTAATCCTGAAATTTTACTTTCTAAAGCTTTTACAGCTTCATCAGTACAATTTGGATTAATAATGACTATACTCTCGTATTTATTCATTATTTCACCTCCTTTTGGATATAAAACCCATACCTTTTGTATGAGTAAGGTAGTTTTAAACCTCGCCTATTATACCATATACAAATATATTTTTCAATAGTTTAAAAAATTTATTTGCGATTTTTTTTGCACAGATAATTAAAAAAGTAAATTCAATTTAAAATATAAGTGAACATAACTAAGTCT
>CAMVKF010000109.1 GCA_947168035.1 uncultured Clostridia bacterium
ATTTATTACATTGTACTTTATTTGGTTTATTTTGTCAAGAAAAATCGTTCGACAAAATTCGACGAATGTTATTATTTTTATGTTTGGTTAGTAAAAGAGGTTAAAACCATTATGCTGTAAAAAACGAATTAAAAATAAATTTTAAAAAAGTGTTGCAAAAAAATATAATATATTTTATAATAATTAATATAAAAAATTATTAAAGTTTTATTTTAATATTCCAAAATATAGAATAATAAATTTAAACTTAAAAAATTAAAACAATTACTTAAAATAAAATTACAGAAGAAATACTACAAAAACAAAGGCAGAATATAGTTTGAATTATATGTATAATATATTCGGAATATAAAAAAACGAAAGAAAGGGAGTATAAAAATGAAAAAATTCACAAAATCAAATGAGGGTATTACACTTATTGCGTTAGTTGTCACAATCATTGTACTATTGATATTAGCTGCAGTATCAATTCAAATGCTAACTGGTGATAATGGAATAATAACAAATGCCTCAAAAGTAAGCACCTCAAATGCATATTACAGCGCAGAAGAACAAGTAAAATTAGCCTATATGGCAGTAAAAGCTGAAATATCAGCTAAAACAGTAAAAAGTGGGACATACGACCCAACAGACTCTTCTGAAACAACTGCTTTAGCTACAATAGTTGCAAATGACTTAGGAGCAAACCAAACAGGAAGTAAATGGGCAGTAGATAGAAGTACTGCAGGAACAATCATAATAACCTATACAGATTCCAAAATAGATAAAGACTCAATTGGAACTGTAAACTTAGCAACAATGGATGGAACAACAGTACCAACAGTAGTACCAAGAGAAGAAGGAAAGGTACATTATAAAATAAGATTATTAAAAAGCCAAGATGCAGAATTATTTACAGATATAAGTGAAGATGTAGATACAGTAGATGGAACATCAGCATCAGAAATGGTAAAAATAGCAGATAGCAAAACAACAGATGCAGCAAAAACAGAATATTACCAAAGCTTTTATGGTTCAGTAGTAGATTATGGAAAAACAATAGATACATCATTAAGTGATAAATGGAAAATATTTTATATAGGAAAAATGGAAGGCGAAACAGATGACCATATATACTTAATAGCAGATAGTTATGTAAAATATGATACATTACCAACTAAAGCAGTTGGAGAAACAACACCAACAACATATAGTTATAAAAAGAGTACAGATTGGAAAGCATATTTTGCAACATATCAAGCAGATCCAGCAACTATAAATGATGGAATATTGCCAGCATACCCAACAGGAGCAATGGTAGGGTCTAGTTATGCAACTGTGGCTAAAATGAAAAATTTAAATTACAAATATTACAAAGCAGGCCATACAGGAGAAAGCCAGCCAAATATGAGAGCTGTTGCAAGTATGTTAGATACAAATATTTGGAGTAGTTATATGGACAGTACCACAAATGGTAAAGCACAATATGCAATAGGTGGTCCAACAATTGAGATGTTATTTAACTCATATAATCAAACACACGGAACAAACTTTGGAGCAAAAGCAGCATCGACAAATGGGTACCAAATAAACACAAATGCTGATGCAACAACAGGTTGGGCAAATAATATATCAAATATGCTAAATACTACAGATACAAATGGATTATATGTTTGTAGTACAGGAGCAAATGCATATTGGCTTGCTTCTCCGTCGGCCTACGGCACTAACGGTGTGATGCTTGTGTACTACGATGGTGGCGTGAGCGACGGCGGCTATAACTACAGCAATTTTGGGTTCCGTCCCGTAGTTTGTCTAAAATCTAGTGTCCAATTGGAAAAAGTATCTGATAACAACTATAAGCTAAAATAGTAGTAGAAAAGATTGAAAAATATTGGTGCTTAGCAGGCCTCCGAGTCTGCTAGCACCTGAAAATGGAGTAATTATGAGTGTAATTAATATGGCAAAGACCATAAAGCTAATTCACCCTGAAAGCCTTATATGCTATAAAGTAGGGAATTTTTATAATTCATACGGTAAAGATGCATATATTGTATCATACTTATTTGATTATAAAATAAGAAATATAGAAACAAATGTAGCATCTACAGGGTTCCCTAAAAGTGCACTTCCAAAAGTTATGGCAATTTTAGAAAGAAAACAAGTAAATTACATTATAATAGATACAAGAAACAATTACAAAGTAGATAATGAAGAAGATTATAAAGATTTAAACTGTTATAAAGAGTTGTTTGAAAAAGCACATACAGAAGTTAAAATAAAATTGAGAATACAAAATATATATGAAGCTTTAATGGAAGAAAAGGATGTTCAAAAAATAAGGAAGATAGAAGAATTAACATATGAAAACAGAAAAGTTTAAAATTATCCAATTCATAAGAGAGCTAATATTAATGATAGACAAAGAAATGGATAATTTTCCTAAAAAAGATATAGAACTAAAAAACAGAATAAGAATAAATTCATATGATATTTTAGAAATGGCATATGAAGCAAATAGTGTATTAGACATAGAATATAAAAAATTAACTTTACAAAAAATGATTGCAAAAATAAAAATAGTAGATTTTTTATTAAATTTATCTTATGACAAACAAATTATAAATATAAAAAAATATTACAAATTTGGAGATAAAATGGATGACATAATAAAATATGCAACAGGTTGGTTAAAATCTTTTTGATAATCTGGGTATGGTTGGGTGCGTACGGCATTGCGTTTTAGTTCGTTATGGTTTGCTTTCGTTTCAGTTGATTGGCTTGCTTCTCCGTCGGCCAACAACACTAACAATGTGATGAATGTGAACAACGATGGTAACGTGAACAACAACAACTATAACAACAACAATATTGGGTTCCGTCCCGTAGCTTCTAAAAAACTGGGGTTATATCTACTATTGGTAGAATAAGGGAAGTTTTAGATAGAAACAAACCATATCCATTAGCATAAAAAGCTATAAAATAAAATAGATAAATATATTTGTTAGTAGGTATTTCTCGAAGGGGAATATATTTTAGAACTATTTTAAGGAAGCATTTACTGCTTCCTTTTTATAAACTTAATATCTTTTAAACATAGCCCTTTGTAACATATATAGCTTGAAACAAGGCTATTTAATGGTATTAGACCACTATTATATAAATAATATCTTTTTCGTAATTTTCTTTTTACATTTCTATACCTTATATAGCGTCCTTTTGAATTTCTACCTAAAAAAATAAAGTTATTAGTATTTTTGAAAATTCGAGTTTTATTATTTAAAAAAAGTTTTTCTTTTTGAAGAAATATTTTAATTTTTTCTAAACAAACTTTTAAATATTCTTTTGACTGATGAAATAGTAAAAAATCATCCTGGTAGCGTACATAGTATTTAATTTTCAATTCTTCTTTTATAAAGTGGTCCATATCATTAAGATAAAAAATAGCAAGAACTTGACTTGTCATAGCACCAATACTTAAGCCTTTTGGTTCTGCATCAATAATTGTGTTTATGATTTTAATAGAATCAGGATCTTTAATTTTTTTCTTAACTTTTTCTTTTAAAATATTATGGTCAATGCTTGCAAAAAATTTACTTATATCACATTTTAAAATATAGTAGGTATTAAATTTTATTTTACATATTCGACGGAAATTTAATAATAATTTAATTCCTTCACTTGTACCAAGATTTTTTCTACTAGCAACATTTACATCTAATAAGCAAGGAAGTATGGAAGGGTATAGAATATATCTTGCAACTAGATGATTTATAATTTTATCTTGCATACCTTGACTTACAATTCTTCTCTCTTTAGGTTCATATACTGTAAAAATATTTACTGGACCGGGTACATAGTTTCTTGATTTTAATATTTTATAAATTCTTGCAATATAAACACATTTATATTCGTTAAAGTTTTCAACCCTTCTTTTATTTTTGGTATTTCTACACACTTCATTAAAAGCATTTTGTATATTTTCAATTTTACAAATATTATCGTATAAATATCCTTTACGTTTCATTTTTAGGAATCCTTTGTTTATCTTAAATTTTACTTTATTATTATAAATTATTTAATTATAAAATTCAATTAATTTTTGAAATTTAGGGTTAATAAAGAATTAAGAAATCTATTGACAAAAATGCAAAAGTTGTATAGAATTTAGTAAAATAATAGAA
>CAMVKF010000110.1 GCA_947168035.1 uncultured Clostridia bacterium
AATTAAATATAATTAATATAATAATTAATATATATATTTTTAATATTCCAAATAATCTAATAAATAAATATATTTCATTTAATATATATTATTAATATTTCAATTTCATTTTTATTTTAAGCGGCATCTGAATATTTATGCAAAGTATAATATTTATTTTTAAGTGCCATTAATTGTTGGTGTGTTCCTTGTTCAACTAATCTTCCATTTTCAAGAACAAAAATTTTATCACATTTTTCTATAGTACTTAATCTATGTGCTATAGAAATTGATGTTCTATTGGTCGATAATTTATCCAAAGATTTCTGTACTTCTAATTCACTATCTTTATCCAAAGCCGAAGTAGCTTCATCAAGTAATAAAATTGCGGGATTTTTTAAAAAAGCCCTAGCTATCGCCAATCTCTGTTTTTCCCCTCCAGATACAGGGTCTTCTTTTTTTCCTACATCTTTTTTTTTATCTTTTTCTTTTTTATTTCCTGAATTTCCTTCAATTACTTCATTCATTTTATCTTCAGTAAAAAATTTCATAATATTAGCTTCTTTAGCAGCATTAATACAGTCTTCAACAGTAGCATCTAATTTACCATATCTTACATTTTCTAAAACGCTTCTTTTAAACAATACTGGCTCTTGACTAACTAATCCTATTTTTTTTCTTAATTCATATAAATCATAGTCCTTTATATTCACATCATCTATTAAAATTTCTCCTTTTCCATCCTCTATATCATAAAATCTTTCTAATAATTGAATAACAGTACTTTTACCACTACCCGAGTACCCCACTAGTGCGACTTGTTGTCCTGGCTCTATTATAAAACTTATGTCTTTTAATATTACTTGTTCTGGTCTTGTAGGATAGGCGAAATATACATTTTTAAATTCTATTTTTCCTTTAATATTTTCTGGGCTTACTTTACCATAATTATCTTTTTTGAAAGCCGATATTTTGCTTTCTATATCTAATGTACTATATAGGGATTTGAAAGCTATTTTTGCTTTTTTTAAATCACCTATAGTTCCCATTCCTTGACCAATACCACTTGCTGCAGTCATTACTACATTCATTGCTAGTCCCATATCCTCGGAATCAATTTGACCTTTTAAGATATATTTCTTTGCTGCATATAAAACGGTTGAATTTGCTGCGAACATACAAAATTGTCCTAAGGCTACGAAAAATCCACCAATTAAAGAATCACGAACAAATTGTCTTTTTAAGAAATCAATAATTTCCATATACATTTCTACAGCTCTATTTTGGAAATTAAAAGAATATATGGTTTTAGTATTAGTGACACATTCTGAAAGGATTCCCCCAGCTTCAATATTAACTTTTACTCCTTGACGACTACTACCTCTATTCAACATTCTTCTTATTATCATAGATGCGACTATAAAAGGTACAAAACAAAACAAAATTAAAGTTAATCTATATTCATATATACATCCTAAAACCAAACCTACAACAAATACTACAGAGCATTGCACCGTCGAACCTAATATTGTTAGCAACAAAGAATTTAGTTGTGTTGTATCAATAGAAAGCCTAGTTAAAAGTGATCCAGGGGAATTAATGGTTAAATCAAAGAAAGATAAATGTAATTGTAAATATTTTTTTAAAATTTTTTTACGATATACTCTTACTAAACTTGCCCCCAAAGTCATAAATTGCCAATTCATCAAAGTATTTCCTAATCCTTGTAGAAAAGCCACTAGTAAAAATAATAAAGCATATTTTAACCCTTTATCATATCTAACTGTTTCAAATTTTGAATTTAATCCGTTCATAGCGTTTCCCATCATGACCCCATTTGCTGGACTTAATCCCCCTACTATTGCAGCACCCAAACATGCCAAAATCATATTAACTTTTTTATCAGGTATTTCTCCTAATAATCTTGTTGGTTTTATTTTTACATTATCTTGTTCTATTATTATATCTTCATCTTTAACAAAATGTACTTCTTCATCAGTGTTTTTTCTTTTTAATGTTTCTTTTTTAGTTAACATTTCTTGTTGTTCTTTTGTCTCTATTTCATCTTGGGCTAATTGTGATTTTACCAAACCTGCATAATAACCTTTTTTATTAAGTAATTCTTTATGTGTTCCTTGTTCTAAAACTTTTCCTTCTTTTATAGCATAAATTAAATCAGCATTTTTAATAGTACTTAAACGATGTGCTATAATTATAGTTGTTACATTTTTTTGACTTATGTTGTCCAACGCTCTTTGGACTTCTTTTTCGGATTTATTATCTAAGGCCGAAGTGGCTTCATCTAGAATTAATATTTTTGGCTTGGCTAAAATAGCTCTTGCTATGGCAATACGTTGTTTTTGCCCACCTGATAATTTACTACCTTTTATCCCGACTACATAATCCAATCCACCTGGTAAATTATTTATAAATTCAGTTGCATATGATTCATCACAGGCTTGTTGAATTAAATCATCTATATCTCCAAAATGTTGTAAAAATTCTTCTCTTCCGAAAATAATATTTTCTCTTATTGATTTGTTAAATAAAACTGGTTCTTGTTGGACATATCCTATTAAAGAACGTAAATATTGAATATTGTATCTTTTTATTTCTATGTTATCTATAATTATTTCACCACTGGTTGCATCATATAATCTTTCTATTAAGTTGACAGTTGTACTTTTTCCACATCCTGATTCTCCAACTAAAGCCACTTTTTTTCCTGGATGAAATGTTAAATTTAAATTATCTAACATAACTCTTTGGTTAATATCAGATGGATATATAAATTTAATATCTTTAAAAATAATTTCTCCTTTAATTTCAGATAAATCTGGTTTTTCTGTAGACTCAGAGAAATCCATAGGTATTTCTCTTTCATAAAGAGTAAAATAATCCGAACTTGCTGTGCATGATTCTTGTACAATTTTTATATTTGGGGCTACCATACCTATACCCATAACCCCCATTAAAGTGCAAAAAGTAACAGTAATTACATCTCCACCAGTGAAATTTCTTCCTTTGTTAGAATTAAATTCTTTCTGTATTAAAGTTCTTCCATATAACAAAGATATAAACATAGTACAATTTAAGAAAAACATCATAAAGCCTATACAAAACCCTAATTTACATATTGTTTGTAATTCTATCTGATAACAAACTTCAATTTTTTCATTAAATCTATTCATTTCAAATTCAAAATTAGCAAAAGAGGCAACAGTTTTTATATTATAAAGCATTTCTTCAGCAATACCGCCTGCTTTTTCGTAAGTTTTTCTAGACATAACAATTCCAGTTTTCATAGCAACAAGCATAAAACATACAGTAGCTAAAATAAGTGGGGCAATACATAACATAACTAGGGTTAATTTCCATGAAGTTATAAAAGCTATAACAAACCCAGTAACACATTGAGCAACACTAGTAAAGATATTTCCTAATTTATCCCCTATACCTTGTTCTACTTGCTCTAATTGAGCTTGTACCTTTGTTGCAAATTCAAAAGCATTATTTGAATCAAACCACCCTTGCTCTTGCCCTAAAATTACAGTAAAATATTTATATTTAAGATGATGTATATCTCTTTGTCCTATCAAATTCCAAAAAGATATACTAAGGAAATTACAAGCAAATGCAATTGCTCCAAAAATTAAAAAACGTTCTATTTGTTTGTTGAAAGTATCTTCAACTACTTTCATCATAATTAAAATTTGTTCAGGAGTTATACTTTCTGAAGTATTACCAACCTCTGAGAATAAATCCGAGGATATATATGCCTGAATTGGCATAGAAATACCCGAGCCTACACTACCAATGAGGGCTAAAATCATAAAAAAATAATCTATGGGTCGGTTTAAATGGCCATATAAACGAAAAATTGAAATTTTTTTTTCATTGAATAAAAGGTTGGATTTTGCCCCTGTTTCATCTTTTCCTTCTAAAAGAATTTCTGCTTCTTTTTTAGCTTTTTCTATATCTACAAATGTTGATTTTCTATTTGGTCGACGGACTATTTTTATTCCTTGTTGAGCAATTTCATTATCTGGTTGATCATCTATATGAAGTTTTTCTGCTTTTTTTTTTAAATCTTGTTGTTGATCAAAAATTTCATTTTCATTGATATCTATTACTTCCAACATTTTTTTATCTATAAAATAAGTTTTATTAAATTAATAAAA
>CAMVKF010000111.1 GCA_947168035.1 uncultured Clostridia bacterium
ATTCTTTTCCAACCAATTTGTGCCTTGAGGAAGGAATGATAGTAAAAATGAAAAATAAAAAGGGTCAAAGAGGTATAACACTAATTGCTTTAAGTATCACTATTTTAGTTTTGATTATAATTAGTAGTATTACTATTACAACAGGAATCCAAAAATTAGAATTAAAAAGTATAAATAATTTGGAGTCAGATATTGATTCACTTTATGCAAAAGTTTTGGAGTATTATTTAAAAAATGAAAGTTTGCCAATTCTTGTGAACCAATATATGGATAGCAAAGAACATTTTGAAGCATTATTGCTTCAAAATGTAAATGCATTTTCAGGTGAAGGCCCAGAAGATTTAGTAAATCCTAATGATTCAGGGGCATATTATGTAATTGATCTTTCAAAATTAGAAGGGTTAATAATAAATTATGGTTCAAATTATAAGAACTGGAATATGTCTAGCTCAAGTCAAGATATACAAAACATATATGTAATAAATGAAACAACTTTGCAAATTTATTATCCACAAGGAATAAGATATGAAGATGAAATTTATTTTACAAAAACCATGCCAGAACAAGAAATAACTCCTATTCAAACAGAGGGTACAAATAGTTGGAACTTACAAACAAGCACTACAAAAAATACAGTTTCACAAGAAGACTATTTAATAACAAATATTACATTAACAACAACAGGAACTCAAGCTGAAAAGTTTCAATATGCCTTTGGAGATAGCTCAGATTATCAAAATTTGGATTTTATACCATTTGAGCTAGATAATTCAGACAATGCAAATCTACAAAGTAGAATATTTGATGCCGAAACAAGTGAATACTGGTTATTCATAAAAGTTATATATGAAAGTGGACATGAAGAAATAATTTCTCAGCAACTAACGGTGAATTAAATCGCTAAAACTGCTTGACAAAAAAAATTTTTTTAATATATAATATAAAATATAAAATACCAAGGAGGATTAATTAATGTACGTATTTAATAAAATAATAGTAGAACCACAATTGCCAAAAAGCATAAATAGATTAGATGAAATAGCTAATAATTTATGGTGGAGTTGGAACTCAGAATACTTAAAATTACTAAAACAAATGGATAAAGACCTATGGGAAAGAGTAGAAAAAAATCCTATAAAATTTTTAACAAGAATTTCACAAGAAAGATTAGAAAAAGCAGCAAATGATTCAAGCTTTGTAAAAGAATATGAGAAAATCTTAAAAAACTATGATGACTATATTACTAGTAAAGATACATGGTTTAATAAAAACTATCCTGAGAATAAAAAGGATTTAATTGCTTATTTTTCAGCAGAATATGGTTTAGATGAAACAATACCTATTTATTCAGGTGGACTTGGAATACTTTCAGGAGACCATTTAAAATCAGCTAGTGATTTAGGTGTGCCTTTAATAGGAATAGGGCTTTTATATAAAAATGGTTATTTTAACCAAAAAATTGAAAGTTATGGTATTCAAAAATCAGAATACACAAAAATAGATTTAGAAGAATTGCCAATTCATCCAGTTAAAAATGATAAAAACGAAGATTTTATTATAAATGTAAAATTCTTAAATAGAACAATATATTTAAAAGTATGGAAAATTAATGTTGGAAGAATAGCTTTGTATCTTCTTGATTCAGATATAGAAGAAAACATTCCAGAAGATAGAGAAATAACATTAAAACTATATGGTGGAGACCAAGATATGAGAATTCGCCAAGAAATAGTTTTAGGAATGGGTGGAGTAAAATTCCTTAAAGAATATGGATTAACACCAACTTTATACCATATGAATGAGGGACATTCTGCATTTTTAACATTAGAATTAATAAAAGATACAATAAGAGAAAAACAAGTAAGTTTTGATATTGCAAGAGATATCGTTACATCTAAAACAGTATTTACAACTCATACTCCAGTACCTGCTGGAAATGATATATTCCCATTAGAATTAATGGATAAATATTTTAATAAGTATTGGGAAAGATTATCAATAGATAGAGAAGAGTTCTTAAAAATGGGAATGAAGCCATGTACAGTTTTAGAGCCAGGTTTTAATATGGGAATATTAGCTTTAAAAATTGCTGGAAAGAAAAATGGTGTAAGTAAACTTCACGGAGAGGTTTCAAGAGAACTATTTGGAGATGTATGGCCAAATATTGCGGCAAATGAATCACCAATTACACATGTAACAAATGGAATACATACTTGTTCTTGGGTGCCACAAGACCTAAAAGAACTATTTAATAAATATTTAACAACTGCAGGAACTCCTTATTGGCAAGATAAAATCTACTTAGATGAAACCTGGAAAAGAGTAAAAAATATTCCAGATGAAGAATTATGGAAGGTTCATCAAAAAAGAAAAGGAAAACTTATTGAATTTGTTAAAGAAAATACAACAAACAGATTAAGAAGAGCTGGAGTTTCTTATGAAGAAATAAGGGAAATTGTAAATAGTTTAAATACAGGAGACTTAATTATAGGTTTTGCAAGAAGATTTGCAACATATAAAAGAGCTACACTAATTTTTAATGATTTAGAAAGAATTACAGAAATACTAAATGATTCAAATCATCCTGTTAAATTAATATTTGCTGGTAAAGCACATCCAGCTGATAAAGAAGGTCAAGATTTAATAAAATATATTCACGAAATATCAATGAAGCCACAATTTAGAGGAAAAGTATTCTTACTTGAAAACTATAATATTGCTATGTCAAGATACTTAATAAGTGGTGTTGATGTATGGCTAAATAACCCAAGAAGACCTATGGAAGCATCAGGAACATCAGGACAAAAAGCCTCTGTAAATGGTGTTATAAACTTTAGTGTTCTAGATGGATGGTGGGAAGAAGGATATGACCAGACAAATGGATGGACTATAGGAACAGATGCAAAATATTTGTCATATTCTGAACAAGATTTAGCAGATAGCCAAAGCATATATAAAACACTAGAAAATAAAATAATTCCAACATTTTTTGCAAGAAATTCCGAAAATGAGCCATCTAAACAATGGATGGAAATTATGAAACAATCTATAATTACAACAGGAGGCAAATATAGTACTGCTAGAATGCTTGTAGATTATACTAAAGATATATACATACCATTAATAAATCTATATAATAATTATTTTTCAGATTTAGAAAAAGCTGGTAGTTTCACATCTTGGAAAAAGAATGTAAAAAATAACTGGGATAATATTTTAATAGAACAAACAGAAAACCCTGAAAATATAAAAATAGAAGCAGGTCAGCAAATAGAAGTTGGTTGTAAAGTTACACTTCCAAACCTAGAACAAACTGATATTATAGCCGAGGTTTATTGTGGTAAAATTTCTGATGATGGCAGAGTTGAAGAAGTCAAAATAATACCAATGAAATTAGTTGGTACGGAAAAAGAATATAAACGCTATGAATACAAAGCAAAAGTTACTCTTACATCTGGTGGAAATTATGGTTATACATTTAGAGTAATGCCAACACATGAAATGCTATTAGATAATAAGAACTTAGACTTAGTAAAATGGATAACTAAATAGAGGTGGAAAAGGGGACGGTTTCGAAGGTTTGGAATTCGGAACCGTCTCCATTTCCAATCTTTTCTAACTTTTCCAAATAGGAGATGATCATTATGCAAAAAGTTATAATTTATACAGATGGGGCATGCTCTGGAAACCCAGGTCCTGGTGGATGGGCAGCAATTTTAATATATGGTGAAAACAAAAAAGAAATATATGGTGGAAATAAAAACACCACAAACAACATAATGGAATTAACCGCAATAATAGAGGGCTTAAAAGCTCTTAAAACAGAATGCGAAGTAGAAATATATAGTGACAGTAGTTATTGCATAAATGCATTTAACCAAAATTGGATATATGGGTGGATTAAAAAAGGTTGGAAAACCTCAAGCGGAGAAGCTGTAAAAAATCAAGAACTATGGAAAGAATTATATAGCTTAACCCAAAAGCACAAAGTAACCTTTCACAAAGTAAAAGGACACAGTAATGTTGAACTAAACAATAGATGTGACGAACTAGCAAGAAATGCGATTTTATTTATGTGACATTGGTGGTGGTTCTTGGTGGTGACATTGGTGCCGGTTCTTGGTGGT
>CAMVKF010000112.1 GCA_947168035.1 uncultured Clostridia bacterium
GGTGCCGAAAAATCGATGTAGAATTTCTTATAATTACGAAATGAGCCGAGAAACTCTTCAAATTATTAATATTTCAATGTTTCGAAAATATATTTGAATTTAAAGCATTATCTCTTAAATACAATATCTTGTAAATCAGTATATTCTACACCAACAGTTCCTTGGTTTACAATGTTTTCATTTGGAATTTTTAAAGTTATTTGTTCTGCTTTAAAAGTTGTACCTGAGTTTAAGCATATTTCCATATCAAAAGAAAAGCCTGCGGAAATTGTGCTTTCATCTATATTAAGCTTTTTTAATAATTCATTATAATTTATTTCTTGGTCATCATTTGATGTGTATGTTCCAATCTTAGAGTTAGCACATCTAAACTGAATAATTCCACCTTGGTTTGAAATTTCTAGTTTTTTAGTATTTGTAGATTTAGAACCTGTAAATTCAAGTGTTTCAAATTGGTTTTCATCTGAATTTTTAAAAAGTGATGTAGTATTATCAATAGGCCTATAAAATTTAAGCTCTCCAATTTTAGGTGATTCATTAATTTGAAAATTGAATAATTTAATATTTTTTATAGTTTCTTGCTTTTTATTTTCTTCATTTTTTTCTATATAAATATTAATATCATTATTTTGAATTACATCTATTGCCCATTTAAAATCAGGATTTTCCACATTTTGCCCATCTGTACAAGATATTATGCTTATTTTAGAAATTTTAAATGGCATATTTGTTTCACCATTTTCATTATAATTTAAAATTAATAACATAGATATAAATATTATAGTAATTATTATTACAAAGACAATACAAATATTTAGTATTTTTTTACTTAATTTTTGCATTTTTAATACATTCCTTTCTATTTTTTAGTTGAAATATTTAATTTAAACTCTAAAATAATATATAACCTAATTTTTCTTCTTTTTTGCTTTTCTTAAATCTTTAAAAAAATCTTGTAATAAGTTTTTACACTTATTTTCAAGAATTCCTTGTTCAAATTCTGGCTTGTGGTTAAATTTATAATCTTCAAATAAATTTAAAACAGAGCCTATTGCACCAGTTTTTTCATCTGGCACACCAAAATATACTTTTCTTAATCTTGCTTGAATTATAGCTCCAGCACACATTGTGCAAGGTTCTAATGTAACATACATGTCGCAACCTGTTAATCTCCAAGAGTTAAGTTTTTTGCTTGCTTTTTGAATAGCTAAAATTTCGGCATGTTTTGTGGTATCAAATTTTGTTTCTTTTTGGTTATAAGCTCTTGCAATAATTGTACCGTTCTTTACAATTACAGCTCCAACAGGAACTTCTAATTTGTTATAAGCTTTTTTTGCCTGTTTTAAAGCTTCGTTCATAAAATGTTCGTGTTCGTTCAAAGTAATTCCTCCAAAATAAATATATATATAATTTAACATAAAAACCAAAAAAATGCAAATTTGCTAGGTGGTGGGTGGTGGTGACATTGGTGCCGGTTCTTTTTGTCACTGTTTTTCTGCGAAAACAGTGACAAAAAGAACCGGCACCAATGTCACCAAAGGAGAAAATTTTGACGCCAATTTATTTTGGGAAGAGGCCTTTAATAATGGTGCAAATGTTGTTATAGCAAATAAGCTAAATATTGATGAAAATACAAAAAGAAAATATGAAGAACAAAATAAAACTCTTTTAGAAGTTGAAGATACAATTAAAGCGTTAGGGAAAATGGCAGAGGCAAAAAGAAATAAATATGGAGATAAAATAAAAGTAATTGCGGTTACTGGTAGTGTAGGAAAAACAAGTACAAAAGATATAATTTCAAATGTTGTTTCTCAAAAATATAAAACATTAAAAACTCAAGGAAATAAAAACAACTATATAGGGCTTCCACTTACAATTTTAGACTTAAAAGATGAAGAAGTTTGTGTTATAGAAATGGGAATGAATCATTTTGGTGAAATAAGTTATTTAAGTAAAATTGCAAAGCCAGACATTGCTGTTATAACAAATGTTGGAACATCACATATAGGAAATTTAGGCTCTAGGGAAAATATTTTAAAAGCAAAATTAGAGATTTTAGATGGAATGAAAAAACCAAATTTAGTAATAAATAATGATAATGACTTATTACACAAATGGTATATAGATAATAATGAAAAAATTAAAATAACTACATTTGGCATAGAAGAAAAAAGTGACTACACAGCTCAAAATATTAATTTAAAAGAAAATAGAAGTGAATTTATATGTACAAATAAAGATGAAAAAATAAAAGTTACAATTCCAATTGGAGGTAATCATTTTGTTTTAAATGCACTATCTGCAATAACTGTAGGAAAAATGCTTGGTTTAACAGATGAAGAAATTTTACAAGGAATAGAAAGCTTTAAACTTACTGCAAAAAGAATGGAAATATTAAAAACAAAAAATAATATAACTATAATAAATGATACATATAATGCAAGTTTTGAATCTATGAAAGCTGCAATTTCTAGCTTAAAAAATATGGAAGGCAATAGAAAAATTGTAGTTTTAGGAGATATGTTTGAACTAGGAGAATTTTCGAAAGAACTTCATAAAAAAGTTGGAAAAGAAATTTATAAAAATAATATAGACAAAACCTTTTTAATAGGGGAAAATGTAAAATATATTGAAGAAGAACTAAATATACAAGGGTACAATAAAGAAAATGTTTTATATTTTAAAGGAAGAGAAGAACTAATAAAAAGTTTAAAGAATAATTTAAAAGAAGGTGATATTGTTTTATTTAAAGCATCAAATGGAATGAAACTATTTGATGTTGTAGAAGATGTGATTAAATTATATTAAAGGGGGACATTGGTACCGGTTCTTTTTGTCACTCTTTTCGAAAAAAGGAGTGACAAAAAGAACTGGCTACCTAAGTCACAAAAAGTGACAAAAAGAACCGGTACCAATGTCACCAAAAAGAGAGGGAATTTGTTATGATAAATTTAGGTGTAATTTATGGTGGGAAATCTACGGAGAACGAGGTTTCAAAAGTTTCTGCTAAGGCAGTTTTAGAAAATTTGGATAAAACCAAATATAAAATTTACCCAATATATATAAGTAAAGATGGACAATGGTTTAAAGGGGAAAGTGAAGAAAAAATAGAAAATATTATAGAATATTAAAAAAAATTAGATTTAGTATTTCCAGTTTTACATGGTCTTTATGGGGAAGATGGAACTATTCAAGGAATGCTAGAGCTTTTTGGTATTAAATACATTGGTTGCAAAGTTTTAGCCTCAAGTGTTGGAATGGATAAAGCATATACAAAAATGATTTTTGAAAAAGCTAAACTAAATCAGGCAAAATACGTTTACATTAAAAAGTACGAAGGTGATAAATTTATTTATATAGATGAAAATTTAGATGAACATAAACTGGATTTAGAAGATTTAGTAAAAATAGTAGAAAATAAAATAAAATACCCAATGTTTGTAAAACCTTCGAATTCTGGGTCTTCAGTTGGTGTAAATAAAGCAAAAACACAAGAAGAACTAATAAAGAGCATAAAAAATGCAGCTGAATTTGACTCTAAAATTTTAATAGAGCAAGGAATAATAGGAAAAGAAGTTGAGTGTGCGGTATTAGGGAATGGTCAAATAGGAGTTATAGCAACAAAACCTGGAGAAATTTTAGCAGCAGGAGATTTTTACTCATTTGATTCAAAATATAATGATGAGAATTCTAAAACTTTGCTTGAGGCTAGAATAACAGAAGAACAAAAGCAAGAAGTAAGAGAATTAGCAATAAAAGCATTTAATGCAATAGATGGAAATGGTCTTTCAAGAGTAGACTTTTTTGTAGAAGAAGAAACAGGAAAAATATATATAAACGAAATAAACACAATGCCAGGATTTACATCAATTAGTATGTTCCCAAAACTATTTGAAGCATATGGTTACACATACTCTGAGCTTTTAGATAAAGTAATTGAGGTTGAGCTTGCGTAATTAATCCACCAACTAAGTGTTATGTACTGTAAAATAAGAAAAGAGTATTATGCAATAGAATAAGTACTAAAAAAGTGGGATAACTGTCCCACTTTTTATACTTAATCTATTTTATCTGCATAAACCTTATCAACTACTGCTACCATTGTAAATTTATATA
>CAMVKF010000113.1 GCA_947168035.1 uncultured Clostridia bacterium
CTGCTTTCATATCTTCTAACATTTGTTGAAATGCTGGTCTATCTTTCATATTTTTTGCAGATATTCCTGCATCTTTATACACATTAAATATCTCAAAATCTTTATATTTACATAGCTGTTTTAATTTTTCTTCTTGTTCTCCTAAACTAAATCCTTCACGAGCTTGATCTTCGGTACTTACCCTTATATAAATACCTGCAATTTTCTTTTCTTCGTTTTCCATTACTACCTCCTAAAAACAAAGTGCTAGTTCGATAACTAACACTTTAAACTTACTTTACTATTTACTTGTTATATTACTTGCTGAAAATAAAGAAAACTTCTAGTATTAGTTACCATTGATAAAATCTTTTAATTTTGAGAGTGGATGTTTATTTGCTAAATTTCCTATGTAAAAATACTCCTGGTCATTAAAGAATAAATATATCTTATCTTTAATAACTGCAGTATGTGGTTCTACATAAGCAAGATTAGTTTTTTCAACCATTCTCAAATTACCATTCTTTATCTTTGGTTCACAATTACTAAAAGTGCAAGCCCATTCAATCTTAGAATGTAATTCTTTACTTATTGCTATTTCTTTTTTTACTGTAGATATCATATCACAAAAACCTCCTTTTTTCAATGCTTTGAGGCTATTTATTACTTTTATTACCAATTTTTATGGATAAAAACAAAAAATAAGCCGACTAAATCGACTTATATATTGTGAAATGATATTCACTTTTGTCTTCATTATAGTAATTAAACCCGCAAAAAGTATATGCGAAGCATAACTTTTTGTGGAAGAGGAGCAACGGCAAAATGGTCATTATTGCTTTTTTGTAAAAAAGCAATCGACCATAAAGCCGATTGCGACGTTGGAGCCACTAAGCAGAATCGAACTGCTGACCTACTGGTTACGAATCAGTTGCTCTACCTACTGAGCTATAGTGGCAAATATGGGCTAGTAAATAAACTTTACTAGCTTAGTTTGTTTTTTCTACTACTGTTGTAGATGATTTTACAATTTGCACTCTTTCTCCAACTGTTAACCCTTGGGTTATTTCTACATAATAGTCATCTGATATTCCTGTTTTTATTTTTACTTCTTTTGTTGTACCATCTTCTTGAATCACATCTACATATTCTTCGTTTTGTTCATTTTTTTGTATTGCTTCTACTGGAAGAGCGACTACATTTTCTGCCTTCTCTACTATAACTTTACAATTTGCTTGCATATTTTCCTTAAGTTTTTCATCTGGGTTTGATATTTCAATATCAATTGTAGATTTATTATTCGCATTTTCATTTACTCTTATAACTTTTGATTGGTAATTTAAAGTTTCATTTTCATTTTTTATAGTAACTTCAACATCTTGATCTTTTTTAACTTTTTTCAAATCCTTATCTTCTACTGATAGAGTAATTTGAAATGTTTTTTCCTCTATATTTTCAGTTTGAACATTTTGTTCTTCTGCTACTTGGTTTTCCCCATCCAAGTTTTGCTCTTCTTTGTTTTCCTGTGTTTTTTTAGCCTTATATTCCACATTTCCTGTTGCTGCTAGTGTATTTTTTATTGTTACTGTAGTTGCTCTCATCTCAATTATACTTGTAGTTGTAACTGTACTTTCACCTTGTTTACTTTTTTGGCTAACAACAATGCTATATCCAATTGAAATAGATAGTGCAATTCCCATTATTAATATTATAATCCATGACTTATTTTTCATCTACATGCCCCTTTTTATATACTTTTTTATTTTAAAAACTCGTTTGTTACTATTCCCTTCTTTTCTCTTTCTTTTTCTACCATATCTGATAGTACTTCTTTAATTTCATATGGTCTTTTAACCTTAAATATAGTGAACTCTCCTTGCATATTGTCTGATGAAGATATATGAATATTGCCTACACCAAATATTCTTTCAAAAAATTTTTGGGTTACAGAAAAATCTGTAATTCTATATAATCTTATTTCTTCTTGCCTTCTCGATAAAATTCCTGTATCTATAATCAATTTTTCATCTGTTAACATATATTTTGTAAAAGAAATTGGTAAACCAAAAATTGGTCTTTTTCTATCTTTCCAAATTATATTACTCATAATAATACTCCTTTATTTATTATTTCCATAATCATTATAAAACGAATTTCTAAAAAATACAACCTTTTTTCGATTTTTATTGAAGAATTTGCTATTTTGTAGTATTATATATGTACATTATAGAAAGGAATTTAAGGTTGAAAAATATTTTGGCAATTTCGTTGTTGCTGAATATTTAAAACGCGGTCACATACAAAACGTATGCTCCCTTGCCTTTTAAATATTCATCGCCTAGAACTTGCCTAAAATCTTTTCCAACCAGATTTAGTGCCTAAAGAAAGGAATAATGATATATATGAAAGAATTACTCTACATATCAAATTCAAGTGATGATACTATTTCTATTGCAAAAAGATTTGCAAAATTTATAAAAAATGGAGATTGTATTGTTTTAACAGGTGATCTAGGAGCTGGAAAAACTAAGTTTACTGAGGGATTTTTAAGTTATTATAATTTAGAAGATGAAATTTCAAGCCCTACCTTCAATATTGTAAATGAATACCTAACATCAAATATAAATATTTATCATTTCGATGTTTACAGACTAGCAGATACAGATGAATTTTATGCAATAGGTGGAGAAGAATATTTTGATAAAGGTATATGTTTAATTGAATGGGGAGAACAAATTGAAGATGCATTACCAATTGATTATATTAAAATAAATTTTGAAAAAAGTGACGAAAATGAAAATATTAGAATTCTAAAAATTGAAGCAAAAGGCAAAAAATATGAAGAAATTTTAGAAAACTTAAAGGAGGACTTAGATTGAGAATTTTAAGTATTACAACATCTAGCAAGATTTGTGGAGTAGCTATTTTAGAAGATACTAAAATAATTAAAGAAATAAACCAAGATAATGGACTTACTCATTCTGAAACTTTAATGCCACTAATTAAACAAATTTTAGATGAAACAAATATAAAATTAACAGATATTGACTTAATAGCTGTAGATATTGGTCCTCGGTTCATTTACAGGAATTAGAATTGGTGTTGCTACTGTAAAAGCATTTAGTGATGGTTTAGGAATTAAAACAATTGGTATTTCTTCGTTAGAGGCTTTAAGTTTAAATTCTGATCCTAATAATGTAATTTGTTCACTGATTGATGCAAAAAGAGAAAATGTTTATAGTACCATTTTTGAATTTACTGATTCTCAAAGCATTGTTAGAAGAAATGCAACTTTTGAAAATATAAATGATTTACTAAGTGAATTAAAAGATTTAAAATTAGAATATAATATCGTGTTTATTGGTGATGGAGCAATTAATTATAAAGATAAAATTCTTGAAGCTCTACCTAATAGTGTTTTTGCAGACAATAATACAATTTCTGCAAAAAATGTTGGCTTATGTGCATATGCTTATTCTTTAAACAACATTTACCCTAGCATAGAACCATTGTATTTAAGAAAGTCAGAAGCAGAAAGAAACCTTTTAAAGAAAGAGGAAAAGGAATAAATTATGGATACTTCAAATAATTTTATATTAGAGATGAGTGTAAATGATTTAGATTCAATTAAACCTATACTAGAAACAGAATTTGACGATTTTTGGAATTTTTCAATTTTAAAAAGTGAACTAGAAAATGCAAATTCTAATTACTTTGTGCTAAAAAGTGAAGGTGAAATTTTAGGTTTTGCTGGAATTTTAATTGTGTTAGGTGAAGCAGAAATAACAAATATTGTTGTAAGAAAAAACTGTAGAGGAAATGGGCTGTCAAAACTTTTACTACAGTATTTGGTGGATTATTGCAGTCACAACAATATTTCTAAAATACATTTAGAAGTAAATGCTAGCAATTTAGTTGCAATTAATTTATATAAGCTTTTTGGTTTTAAAAAAGTTGGATTAAGAAAAAACTATTATAAAAATAATGATGCACTATTGCTCGCAAAAGATTTGATTAATATTTAATTTTTTTTATTTTTGCCAAAACGCAGCCATATTAATAATTTAAAAAGTTTCGAATGTGATTGGAGTAATTTTAGAAATTCTAA
>CAMVKF010000114.1 GCA_947168035.1 uncultured Clostridia bacterium
AATCTTCCACTTGAAGTTACTTTTTCTAAATTGAATTTACTTTTTCAATTGACCACTTTTTGCTAATGTTTAGTGTGAATCCACATTCTATATTTTAATTTCTTTTCCTAGTCCAGTTGAATAGATGTATACATAATCAACTTTTCTATTTAACCCTTTTTCTAGAGCATCTTTATATAACATCAATTGTGGTTTATGTCTTTTTATTAAAGTTTCTTCCTCTCCAAATTTTACAAAATCTGTTTTAAAATCTAGTAAAACAAGTTTATTAACATTTGTAATATAATATAAGTCGATAATTCCTTGTACTATAACATTTTCATCTAAAGATGTATTAACAACTCTATTTGCTGGAACATTTATGTAAAATGGTGCTTCTTTGTGATATTCTTTAGCATTTTTTAATTCTTCAAATATTTTAGTTTTTGTAAATTTTAATACTACATTTGGGTCAATCGCTTCTAGCTCTTTTAAAGTTATAATTTGCCTTTTATACAAATCTTCTACCATATTTTGTACATCTTGAATATTATAATTTTTAGTAAAATCTAGATTTTTCATACATAAATGTATTAATGTTCCCCTTCTACTTGGTGTTATTTTTTCTTCTGCTGAACCTTGTATAAATTGAGGTTTTTTAAAATCGATATTTTGGCTAGATTCTAAGCTTAATCGTGATTTTTCGTTTTGGAAATCGGAACCGTCCCCATTTCCAACTATATTTGTTACAGAATCTTTTGTAGGGATGTTACTCAATTCTTTATATTTATATTCAAAATCAAAATTTGCTTTTAATTTTAAAATTTCTTCTTTTGTGATATTTTTTGAATTTTCTTCTAATATTTTTAATATATCTTCTTCATCTTTTTCTAAATCATTTTTTGATGATAACTCATTTTTGTATACACAATTTAATTCCATAAGCTTTTTTGCTGAGTCTTCATTATAAAAATATGTAAGAAGAATCCACTCAATATATTTTTTGTATTTTTTTATTAAAATTGGATTTATTTTTTCATCCTCATTTTTATACATTTCAATAAATTCTTGCATTTGCTCTTTTTGTTTTTCAAAATCTTTTAAAACTGCTGAAATATATAGTTTTTCCTTTGCTCTTGTTAGCGCAACATATAAAATTCTCATTTCTTCTGCTAAGTTTTCTTTTAAAACCTTTTCTCTTATAGCTTTTTTAGAAAGTGTATCATATTTTATTTGCCTTTCATAATCTATAAATTTTGCACCTATTCCGCAGTTTTGGTGTAATAAAATGTCTTTATTTAAGTCCATCATATTAAACGAAGACCCAGTGCTTGCTAAAAATACCACAGGAAATTCTAACCCTTTACTTTTATGAATACTCATTATTCTTACAACATCTTCGTTTTCAGAAATTAATTTTGCAGACCCCATATCTGAATTTTTAGACTTTACTTTTTCTATAAAATTTATAAAATTAAATAAACCTTTAAATGAAGCACTTTCGTATTGTTTTGCTCTCTCAAATAAAATTTTTAAATTTGCACATCTAAATTCTCCATTTGGCATTAAAGAAACATAGTTTAAAAGACCAGTATCTTCGTAAATTGTCCAAATTAACTCGTCTAAATCTAGGCAATTACTTAAATTTCTCCAATTGTCTAACTTAGTTAAAAATACTTCAATTTTTTCTTTTAAATTATCTTCTACCGAAAGTTTTGCTTTTAGAAGTGCTTTATAAAAATCTTCATTTTTTTCGGCAAGTCTTATTTGAAGCAAATCATCTTCTGTAAACATACCTATTGGGCTAAGCATTATGTGTACAAGTGGCAAATCTTGGTATGGATTATCAATTATTTTTAATAAGTCCATAATAATTTTAACTTCATATGTTTCTAAATATTCTTCAGATACATCTGTATATACATTTACATTATTGTTTATTAGCTCTTTTTCAAAAATATTTGCTTTATTTTTAGTAGAACGAAGCAAAATAACAATATCTTTAGGCTGAATTTTTCTAAATTCTTGCTTTTTACTATCAAATACTTTAAAATTACTATCTAAAAGCTCTCTAATTTTTTTAGCAACAAAACGAGCCTCAAGTTCAATGTCTTCAACCTTTTCTTCTTCCTCTTCTTCAGAAATTAGTTCTTCATTTTTTTGCTCAGTTTCTATTATATTTATTTCAGTTAAGTAATTTTGCTCTAAGCTTTCAAAATTTGCTCCTAAGTTCAAATACTCTTCTTTTGTGTAATTAATATCTCCTAAAGCTTTACTCATTATATTTTCAAAAATATAATTTGTAAACCCAAGTATATTTTGCCTACTTCTAAAATTCTTAAATAATTGTATTTTTGTACCTGTTGTAGTTGCTGTATTTTCTTCTGTTTTTAGCTTATATGTTTCATATTTTTCTAAAAACAAATCTGGCATTGCTTGGCGAAACTTATATATACTTTGCTTTACATCCCCTACCATAAATATATTATTTCCATTTGAAATTGAAGTTAAAATATACTCTTGTAGTAAATTGCTGTCTTGGTACTCATCTATTGCTATTTCTACAAATTTTTCTTGGTATTTTTTTGCAATTTCAGTTTGTATGTAATTTCCATTTTCTTCTTTTATTAATATTTTTAAAGCAAAATGTTCTATATCGCTAAAATCTACAATGTTTTTTTCTTTTTTAAGTTTTGCATATTCTTCATCAAACTCTTGTATTATAGCTTTTAGTTTTATTAATTTTTGGTGCATATTTTGCATATCAATATTTGCTTCTTTAGATGTAAAGCAAAAAATTTTATCTTTTTTATTACCAAATTCTTTTTTTACTTGGTCTCTTATTTCTTTTGCTTTTTCTTTTTTTATGTTGTCTACTTTTTTTAAAGTTGGCCATTTGGTAAACTGAACTCCATTTACCAAATTAAATGCTTTATCCCAATTTTCTAAATTTGCTTGCAAGGTTTCTAATTGCGAAATATCTGAATTTATTGTTTCTAAACAAGGTAAAAGCTCTTCTTCTAATACTAGCTCTTTTTTTACAGCTGGCAAGTTTCTTAATCCATCTTCTAAATTTTCGCTCATTTCACAAAGTAAAATTTCACCCCACTGGGTTTTATAAAAATCTTGGTCCAAATTTAAAATATTAAATTTTTCTATTTGGTCATTTAACCATTTAAATGGAAAAGGATTAGACCCAATATATGTATAAATTTTTAAAATTATTTCTTTAAGGTTAGTATCATCTTTGTAAGATGTGTATGTTTTTATTAATTCTTCAAAATCTTCATCATTTTGTTCATACTTTTCTTCAAAAATTTTATCTATTGCTTCTTGTTTTAAAAGCTCACATTCTGCATTATCTGCAATTTTAAAATTTGGAGAAATATTTATTTCGAAAAAGTTATTTCTAACTAAGTTTAAACAAAAGGAATCTATTGTACAAATTTCGGCTTTATTTATCAAATTAATTTGTTTTTGTATATGTGCTAAAATTTGTTCATCTTTAATTTCTTCATCATCTATTATTTTATATAGAGCTTTTAAAATTTTTTCTCTCATTTCACTTGCTGCTGCATTTGTAAATGTTACCACTAAAAGTCTATCTATATCTTGCTTTTCATTTATAATTTTGTTTATTATACGTTCAACAAGTACAGCAGTTTTGCCGGCTTCCGCGCTGCTGCTGCAACTAATATATTACTATTTTTTTGAAAAATTGCTTGTTTTTGTTCTTCTGTCCATTGCATAAATTTTAATTCCTTTCTTAAAAATTAAAGTTCAATACCTTTTTAAATCGAATGTAATTTATATTTTTAAAACATTGATATATTAATAATTTTCAAAGTTTCTCGGCTCATTTCGTAATTATAAGAAATTCTAC
>CAMVKF010000115.1 GCA_947168035.1 uncultured Clostridia bacterium
ATATTTTCATATATATGTAAATAGAGTATTTTACGACTAGATATATAAAAATTTTGATTTTTAATGGAAAATTATTGAATTTTACGATATAGTATAAATTAGCAAAGAAAAAAACAATTTTTTGCAACCGCAGTTGCAAAATTTAGAATGAATAATAATGGAGGGTTAACTATATGGAAGAAAATAAAATGTTAGAAAAAGAATTTAAACAAGTTGTAGAAAACATTAAAAATGAGATTTATAAAACACAAACCTTAATAATGACTGATGCAAATAAAAGATTGATAGATTTATACTATTATGTGGGTGGAATAGTTTGTAAAAATTCTTCTTGGGGAAATAGATTTATCGAGAGTTTAAGTACAGCAATGAAAATTGAATTTCCAAATATAAAAGGATTTTCAGTAAGAAATATAAAAAATATGAAAAAATTTTATTCAGAGCTAAATTCAAATGAAAAAGTGCAGATGGCGTCTGCACAAATTCCTTGGTCTCATAATATTTTAATCTTGGACAAGGTAAAAGATATGGATGAGCGATTGTGGTATATAGAAAAATGCGTAGAAAATGGTTGGTCTGTTGATGTTCTTGAATTACAAATAAATACAAAATTGTATGAAAGACAAGGAAAAGCAATTAAGGATAATAATTTTAAAGAAAAATTAATTTTGCCATTAAGTGATCTAGCAAATAATATGCAAAAAGATCCATATATATTTAATTTACCATTATTAAAAGAAAAATATATTGAAACCGAATTAGAAAATGCATTAGTTGAAAGAATTAAAGATACTTTGATAGAATTACGGAAAAGGATTCAGCTTTGTAGGAAATCAATATAAAATAACGGTAGATAACAATGACTACTTTTTAGATATGCTCTTCTACCACCTGAAATTAAGATGTTACGTTGTAATTGAATTAAAAATTGGTGAATTTAAACCAGAATATGCTGGAAAAATGAATTTTTATATAAATGCAGTTAATAACATTTTAAAAACAGATAAAGACAATGATACAATTGGTTTAATACTTTGTAAGGGGAAAAATAGATTAACAGTGGAATATTCATTAAATAATGTTGCAAATCCAATAGGAGTTTCATCATTTGAAATATTGCCAAAAGAGATTATAGATGCATTGCCAACAGAAGAAGATTTAAACTTACACATTGATATAAATGAAGATTTATAAGTCTTGCATCTAGAAATTGGCAAGATACATTAGTAAAAATTATAGCAATTATAAATAAAAGTAGATATTAGAAAGCTAATACCTATTGAAGAAAAGTTAAATACCCTATTTAACAAAAGTTTAATGCCCGCCCCAACAAAACCTATAAATTGTGAATAGAAATTAATCTAGTTCGTGATTTTGAAAGAGAAAATAATATTTTATTAAATGCCGAAAAGTAAGTAAATAAAGAGGATATGGAAAAAGAGATGGAATTGGATAGGTGATTTCATCTTTTTTCATATGTAGAAAAAGAAGATACAGATTGCCTCCATATCTTCAACATTCATAGCTCTTTGTTCTTCTGATTTCTTGCTGGCATCTTATTTTTATCAATCGCTTAATGGTAGAAAAAATAGAGTAGTTGCAATAACTACTCCAAACGGAGGTATATAACCCAATAATCTCCAGTACCAAAGACAATAATATATTACTTTTTACGAAATTAGAAAGTCGTAGCTAGGCGAACGGAATACGAACTGCCCACATTGTAGTGGTCCATACCGCCATGGTCGAAGATCGCGCCCCACGAATTACTCGTATAGTTCTGCGAAGAAGACCAGTACCTGTCGCTAAGGCCTAAGTTTGCATAATTTTTAGGGTCGTTAGCTGTTTTATTTACTCCCAACTCTCCTGCAAAAGCTGCCCATTCTGCTTTAGATGGTAAAAACCATCCATTTGTATAAGCTGTTTGTATATGTTTCCATATATCTTGTTTTTCTTTTGTTGCATAGACTTTTACATCTGTTTCTACTTCGTTCACAGTTTGCTTTTTTGTTATATAGTATCCATCATCTGTTCCACCTGCATTCCATTTTGCTATCATCTTCCTTGAATTTTCTTTTCCTTCTCCAAAATTATTTGATGTAATTAATGGACTCATTTTTCCTTGTGCATTTTTATACCAATAGTAACTTGTATAGGCTGGGTAATTATTATCTGAATTATTTGGGTCTGTATATGCTGCTGTTTTAAAATTTTCTATTTGCATTACATAAAATCTGTCATTTGTATCATCTTTATTTATTGGTGCTATTACATCTGCTGTTCCAAAGCCTTTACCATTACTATCATTTCCATTATAATTTTTTCTTTTTACATAATAGCTATCTAAATTGGTTTTTACTGTCCAATCATATGCTCCATCATTATTAGTCCATTTTTTATTTTCATTTGTTGGCTCTTTTGCTAAATCTGCAAATATTATTCCATCTACTGTTCCATCATCATCTATATCTGCATAATATCCTACATATGATTCTGTTGAAGAAATTAAAGGTATTGTTAATGTTCCATTATAGATTTCTGATACTGGAATTACATATCTTCCATCTGTTGTAGTTAATTTTTTATTTTTTGTCCTTGATTCTTCTGTTGATAATGTTCCATATTTTGGCGATAATATTCCTTCAAGTTCTTCTTCTGTTAAACTATCTCCTATTTTTAATGATTGAATAGCCAATATATCCATTTTTGCTTCTTCTATTATTTGTGCCACTTCTGTATTGTCTTTCGCTTGTATTGCTCTGGTTAGTATTCCATTATCTCCAGTTAGCATCTGAATAGATACTCCAGCTAAAATTAATAAAACAACGATTGTAACGACTAAAGCAATTAAGGTAATACCAAGCTCTTTGCTTTTGACTGTTCCTTTATTTAAAATTTTCAATTTGTTCATTTAAAACCTCTCTTTCTTGTCTTGCTTAAAAGACATAATATAAATAAATTTAAAAACATAATAATAATAAAAACATAAAAAAGACTATTTTAACCTACACATTTTTGAGTTCCTCAAAAATCAATAGGGAAAATAGCCTTATGCTTATTTAAATGATTTATAAAATTAAATATATAGTGTATCAATACTTTCAGCAATTTTGCTCATTTGTAATGCTATCCTTTGTTTCTTTAATTTATACATTTATAATATAGCAGTTTGCTATTTTTTTTCAATAATTTTTGGAAAATTTATAGTTTGGCGAATTGAAGTAATCATATTATACTACAAGATTTTTTTCAATGCAACAAACTAGTTCGATAAATTGAAAATTTTTTTAAAAAATTTCAATTAACCAAAGTTGTACATATTTGTGTTTCTATATAATTTTATTGATTTTAAACTATTTGAGAGGGGTTTAATTAAAATGAAATTATCAGATGCAATTAGAAAAAGAATTAAATTTTATTTAAAAGAAAAGAATATGAATATTTGGAAATTGTGTAAGATGTCAGGTATTCCATGTTCTACTATATCTACATTTATGAGTAGAAAAACAGAATTAATAAAATTAGATACTTTATTACATATATGTGAAGGATTTGAAATTACTTTAGGAGAATTTTTTACAAATACAATATTTGATACAGCTGAACAGGAAAAAGAAAAAGACTAATATATTATAAGGATGTGTTAGTCTTTAACAAATTTATATATTCTTTAAAATCCAGTCATAAACTTCTGCTGATATGTTCTTCTGTATTCGTACATAGATTGATTTTTTTATATATTTACTGTCACTAGATAATGGTTTAAGCTCAAATATGCTCTCGAAACATTGAAATATTAATAAT
>CAMVKF010000116.1 GCA_947168035.1 uncultured Clostridia bacterium
TGTTTAACATTATGTCGATATTATTCTCATTTTAAAAATTATTATTCAAATTTCGTATTTTCTTTAAATTCCTTAAAATACAAGCTCATATTGCCAATAATTACATTTTTGTGTACTACGCTAGGTAAAAAAAATAAAACTAGCCTAATTGCTAGTTTTCGTTTATTAAATCATCCATATTATAAAGTCCTGCAGATTGATTTACTATAAATTCTGCTGCTCTTATTGCACCTTCTGCAAATACTTGTCTAGAATATGCTGTATGTTTTATTTCAAAAGATTCAGATTCTCCAAAGAATATTACACTATGCTCTCCTACTATATTTCCGCCACGGATTGAAGATATTCCAATTTCTTTTTTATCTCTTTTTTCGTGTTTGTCGTGTCTATTGTACTCAAATTTATAATCCCCACCTAATGATTCATTTATAGTATTTGCAAGCATTTGAGCAGTTCCACTTGGTGCATCTATTTTTCTATTATGATGTGTTTCTACAACTTCTATATCTGCTTCTTTTAGCTTTGGTGCGATTTCTTTTAATAAATGTTGGAACATATTTATTGAGTATGACATATTTGCAGATTTAAAGATTGGTATATATTTTGAGTACTCTTTTATTTTTTCTTCTTCTTCTAAAGAAAATCCAGTAGTTGCTATAACAACTGGAATTTGATTTTCTTTTGCATATTCTAAAATATTCATTGTTGCAATAGGTATTGAAAAATCTATTATAACATCTGGTTTTTCTGGAATATGCTTTAAATCAGTATAAACAGGAAAAGTAAGTAACCCTGTATCTATTTTGTCTACCCCACATTTTAATAGTAAATTATCATTTTTATCTACTAAATCTGCAATAATATTTCCCATTTTTCCATTACATCCATTAATCATTACTTCAATCATATACTCTATTCTCCTTCTTATAGTGCTGTCTTGAAATATGTCCTTCAAGAATAGCACAATATTTATCAACTAATGTTATTATATATGTTTCTTTATATTTAGGTAGTTTAATTGTAACTGGCCACATATGGTTTTCTATAATATCTTTTTCCTTATCATTTAAATTTGTTAAAGTTAAAGCTTGTTTTAGTGCTTCCTTAGGATGAGTAAATGCGTGCAAACCTTTTCTTCCATTTTCACGTTTTCTCCAATCATATAGGAATAAATCGTGTAGCAAGCCTGCTCTTGCAGCTGATATATAGTCCAATTTATGTTTTTTACAAATTAAATATGTATTATATGAAACAAGTAGACAATGCTCAAAGCAGCTGATATCATAATGTTGTCTATATTGTTTCATTTGAATTACTTTTTCATTGTTTATTAAATCAATAACACTTTTATAATATTCTGTATCTTTTAAGATTTCTTCTATATCAGTAATCAATTTTATCTCCCTCGTTTAAAAAAAATTATTGTAAATTATCTAATTCCTTTTTTAATTTTATTCTATTTGCCTCTGATAATCTTATTAATGGTAATCTTGGCTCTCCAAAATTAAATCCCATTATATTAAGTGCTTCTTTAACTGGAATTGGATTAACTTCACTAAATAACGCATTTATAAGTGGAATTGCATCTGTTTGCATTTTAGCTGCTTTTTCATTTTCTTTATTAAAAAAGTTGTAGCACATTTTGTGTGTATATTTCGGCCTAACATTTGAAAGCACTGAAATAACTCCAATTCCACCAATTGATAATATTGGAACAATTTGGTCATCATTTCCAGAATATACATTTAGATTATCTTTGCATAAATTAATAATTTTTGCAATTTGTGATAAATCACCACTCGCTTCTTTAATTGCAACTATATTTTCTATTTTTGATAGTTCTAATGCTGTTTCAGGTTTAATATTTACACCTGTTCTTCCTGGTACATTATATAATATAATTGGAAGTGTTGTATTTTTGGCAATTTCTGTATAATGTCTTATTAAGCCTTCTTGAGTAGATTTATTATAATATGGCGTTACAATTAATACTCCATCTACCCCTAATTTTTCTACTTTTTTGTTCATTTCAATTACTGCTTTTGTATTATTTGAACCTGTTCCTGCAATAATTGGAATTCTACCATTTGCAACTTTTACTGCACATTCAATAGTTTTTAACCTTTCTTCTTCTAGCATAGTTGAAGCTTCTCCTGTTGTACCACATACAATTATACTATCAACTTTGTTTTGAATTTGGTCTTCTACAAGTTTTGCAAATTCTTCTAAATTTACTCCATTTTCATCAAAAGGTGTACAAATTGCTGTTCCACAGCCTTTAAATAAAATTTTTTTCATAAAAACCCTTCCTTTCTTTGAAAGCACTAGCTGTTTGAAAAATAATTGTGCTTTTGGCTAGGCGGACAAGCAAGAAAGAGCGGAGTGTACATAGAGTACATGAGCATCTTTCGAAGCGATGTCTAACAACGCCAAAACTCAATTATTTTTTCAAACCTCCTCCTGTGCTAATCTGCTTAAAATCTGACCCTTATCTAGATTATACCTAACTCCTTCTATTGTATTTACTATATCATTATTTTGGTAATCTATTAAATTAACATATGCAAAAATATATGCAATAGAAGTTAAGTCCCCAATAAATACTTTTTTATTTACTGAATATAAATATTTATCTATATTGTCTTCTAGCTCTTCTTCATTTGTAAAAATTTTTTTATAAATTGTCTTTTGCATAATTTCTTTTACTTCTTCAAAATCTGTAGCATTTATTAATTTTTCAATCAAATCTTTTTTTAACATGTAATTTCTATTTATTAAAACATTTTTCAATTCTTCTGGTTTAAACTCATAATATTTTTTAAGTCTAAATATCCACAAAACATTTAATAAATCTATTTCAGAACCTACTATTTTTTGCATATTTTTATTATTTTTTGTTTTATCATATAAAGTTTCAAAATACATTTTGTCTATTTTGTTTTCTATCTCAAATACATTTATTACCTCTTTATTTTGATATTGTCTTAGAATTTCGCTGTACTTCATTCTTTGTGTTGCTTTGAAAAATTCATCAAAATTTTCTACTGTTTCTATTCCTTTTATATCTTCAAATAAGTACATTGTCCACCTTTTTACATTTTGAACAATTATATCATCTGTTTTATCATCTGAAAATAGTTTTCTAAGCATACTTTTTACACATTTTATTTCATATTGTAGTAAAAAATCCTCGAATATTTTATTGTCTTTTTTACTTAAAAGTTTTTTTATTTTAATAATGTCTTGTATTTGGCTTTCATCAAGCAAGCTTTCAATTTCTAGTCTATCTGTGTTTTCATTAATATTTTTAAAAATATCGCTTTTAGATTTTAATAAAGTGCTTAAGTTTTTTAAATTATTTTGTTTAATCAAGTCATTTAAATCTGAAATATTTATCTTTTTTGCATATAAGGCTCTTAATTTAGCCTTTAAATTGGGGTATTTAGTAAATTGAAATCCCATTAATTTTCCCTTTCAAAATTTTAATTGTTACTAGATATTGGTTTTATTTTCTCAAAACATTGAAATATTAATAATTTGAAAAGCTTCGAATGTGATTGGAGTAATTTTAGAAATTCTAAGAAGATTTTTTGGAAAATG
>CAMVKF010000117.1 GCA_947168035.1 uncultured Clostridia bacterium
AATAAATTTTTATATTATGAGATCGCATAAGTTGATTGCTCCAGTCGCCCTTCGCATGTGCTTCGGTTGCTCGCCTTACGCGTTCCTAAAAATAATATATATTTCATTTAAGCATATTAAAAATATCTTAAATGTAGGAGTGAGTTTTATGCCAAATATAGAAAGATTAAAAAAATATAATAAAATACATATGGTAGGTATTGGCGGTGTTAGTATGAGTGGTATCGCCGAAATTTTAGTAAACTTTGGTTTTAAAGTTAGTGGTTCAAATAATGTTGAAAGCGAAACTACCAAAAAATTAGAAAAAGCAGGTATTAAAGTTTTTATAGGTCATAGTGAAAAAAATATTATAGATCCAGATATAGTTGTATATTCTGCTGCAATAAAACAAGACAATATTGAACTTCAAACAGCTAAAGAAAAAAATATTCCAATAATAGAAAGAGCAGACTTTTTAGGTGAACTTACAAGATGTTTTGAAGAAACTATTACAATTGCTGGAACACATGGTAAAAGTACAACTACATCTATGGTAGCTCTATGTTTTTTAGAAGCTTTAAAAGACCCTAGCATTCAAGTAGGCGCTGATATTTCTGCTATAAATGGAAACTATAAAGTTGGAAATAGTGAATATTTTATTATAGAAGCTTGTGAATATGTAGAAAGCTTTTTAAAATTTAGTCCAAAGGCTGAAATTATTTTAAATATTGATAATGACCATTTAGATTATTTTAAAAATTTTGATAATATAAAATATGCTTTTGAAAAATATGTTAAACTTTTGCCAGATGATGGTCTACTTGTAGTAAATGGTGATGACGCAAATTGCTTAGCTCTTACACAGTTTACTAAAGCTAAGTCTCTTTCATATGGAATAACAAATAAAAATACAGACCTTTTTGCAGTAAATATTGTATTTGACAATAATGGTTTCCCAGAGTTTGATGTTTATTCAAAAAATGAATTTTTTGGAAAAATAAAATTAAATGTTCCTGGAATGCATAATGTTCTAAATAGTTTAGGCTGTATTGCTCTATGCTCTCATTATGGCATAAAATATGTAACAATAAAAAATGCATTAATAAACTTTAAAGGTGCTGTAAGACGTTTTGAATTTAAAGGAACTGTAAATGGTGCAAATATTTTTGATGATTATGGTCACCACCCTACTGAAATTATTGCAACTAGTAAAGCTTTAATGAATAAAAAATATAATAAATCTTGGATTGTATTTCAACCACACACATATAGTAGAACAAAGTCTCTTTTAGATGATTTTGCAAAAGCTTTGCTTAATTTTGATAATATAATTATTTTAGATATATATGCAGCAAGAGAAAAAAATGTATATGGCATTTCTTCTAAAGATTTAGTAGATAAAATAAATTCTTTAGGAAAAAATGCAAAATACATACCGGATTTTAAAGATTGTGTAAATTATTTAAAAGAAAATGTTAAGCCAAATGATATTATTTTAACACAAGGAGCAGGAACAGTTACTGAAATTGGACCAATGCTAATTAGAAGTTAGAGGTTAGAATATAGTTTTATAATAATTTTCACAGAAATTATGACACAAAATTTAATTGCTACATATATTTTTCACAAGTATTGCAAGAAGCATAAATGAAAAAAATATATAGACAATAAAAAAGTCTATGGCAATTTTGTTAATACCTCAAAAAATGCAAGATGTATATCTTGCATTTTTGTTGTTACAAAAAAACTTGCTACCTAAGTCACACAAAAATATAGTGCATAAATTTTTGTTTAAATTCACACACTCTATAATCCCCTATTTCAAATCTGCTCTGTTACTAGAGTTTTACCAATTTGTATGGTTTTGTTGATATTATTTTAACTTTTTATGTTAATACGAGCGTTTATCTTAGTTCAAAATCTATTCCTTGGTCTTTTTTAGCTTGGCTTGCTTCGACTAATTGGACATCAGATTTTAGACAAACTAGCGGACGGAAGCCATAGTAAGCGTAGTTATAGTAGTTGTTACTGCTCACGTTGCCGCTGTTGCAGTCCACATGCATAACGCTGCTAGCGTTAATGGCCGAAGGAGACGAAAGCCAGAAGGGCTCGCTATTATTTGGTCTATAAAGTTTATTTATTTCTGTAGATGTATTATTAGCACTGTACGCTACTACAGTACCACCAGCTGTATTATAACCATAATCACTACCACTATTGCTTGATGCTGTTGCAGTTGTTTTTACCTTATATCCATATTGATTTGTTACTCCACTTTCTGGTGCAAATGCCTTTGCTTCTAATCCTGCTCCTTCTGCGTGAGTTTGTGTATATGAATTACAGAACATCTCTACTGATGGTCCACCAATTGCATATTCTGCATAATTATTATCCATATATATACTCCATACATCTGTATCTAGCATTGATGCAACTGCTCTTGAATGTTCATTTCCTCCTCCAGTACTGTGTTTTCCAAACTCTTGACTATAATAACTATTATTTAATTTTTTTAATGTTTGTTCACTTGCATATTTTGTTATTTGGGTAGGTGTTGTTCTATTATAATCTACTATTTTATTTGAACTTGATATAAGCATATATTTTGGAAATATTCCATCACCTGTAGTTGTTGTTCCGTTTCCTGCTGTTGAACCAAATTGTGCAGTCCACCTGCTTGTTGTTATATATCCACTTAAAAATTCATTTTTATTTGTTTCTGTAGGCGTTTCATAATATGGTACTTCTACCCTGCTATCTGCTATTAAATATATATTATTCTCATCTGCATAAAATATTTTCCATTGCCCTTTATTTGCTCCACTACCGCTTGTTGCACTTGTTGTAATTTGCACTGGGTAATCTACTACTTTTTCATATAAACTTTGGTAATATTCTACTTTTTTTGTAGCTGTTGTTTGGCTTTCCGCCTCTGCTACTATTTCTGAAGCTAATCTCATTCCTACTGTATCTGTATATAATGTAGCATCTTGGCTTTTATGTAATATTATTTTATATTCTACTTTTCCTTCCTCTTTTGGAACTGCCACACCATCTACTACTCCTGCTACTCCTTTATCTATTTTTGGATCAGTATATGTTATTTTAATTGTTCCTGCACTTGAAGTTACTGCCCATTTGCTTCCTGTTTGGTTGGCTCCTAAGTCATTTTCGACTATTGTAGCTAGTGCAGTTGTCTCTGCACTTCCTGTTGGGTCATAAGTTCCACTTTTTACTGTTTTAGCTGATATTTCTGCTTTTACTGCCATATAGGCTAATTTTACTTGCTCTTCTGCACTGTAATACGCATTTGAAGTGCTTACTTTTGAAGCATTGGTTATTATTCCATTATCTCCAGTTAGCATTTGAATTGATACTGCAGCTAGAATTAAAAGTACTATTGCAGTTACCACTAAAGCAATAAGTGTTATACCTTTGTTTTTTTCATTTTTTAACATTTGTAATCCCTCCATAAATTATTATTAAACAATAATTTTAATAATAATTTAAAAAACTCTTAAGCTTACAGTTTCAATATTTTTGCAAAATTTATATTTTAAAAAGTAAAAATACCCTATTGTATT
>CAMVKF010000118.1 GCA_947168035.1 uncultured Clostridia bacterium
TTGCTCAATCGCTCCAATCACATTCGATTTTTCTTAAAATATTTATATATTAATCACTTGCGCGGACTTTTTGTAATTATTGCTGTGAATATTAACTGTATTTATCATTCAAATAAATTCATTATTTCTTCTTTGCTAAATTTACTAATAAATGAAGTTTTTGTAGATAGCATATTATCAACTAATTTAGCCTTTTTTTGTTGAAGTTCATATATTTTTTCTTCTATTGAATTGCTTGTAATTAATTTATATACTTGTACATTATTTTTCTGCCCTATTCTGTAAGCTCTATCTGTTGCTTGGTTTTCTGAAGATATATTCCACCAAGGGTCAAAGTGTATTACCATATCTGCTCCTGTAAGATTTAAACCTGTTCCCCCAGCTTTTAAAGAAATTAAAAATACTTTTACATCTCTGTTTAGATTAAATTCGTCAACTAAACTTATTCTTTCACTTACTTTTGTGCTTCCTGTTAATTTAAAATACTTAATATTTCTTTTAATAAGCTCTTTTTGTATTATATCAAACATTGATGTATAGCTTGAAAATAGTAGTATTTTGTGTCCTGCACTTACTGCATCTTCAATTACTTCCATACATTGATTAAGTTTACTAGATTCCCCTTTGTAATCTGAAATAAATAAACCTGGGTGGCAACAAATTTGCCTTAATCTTGTAAGAGCGGCAAGTATCATTATTTGGCTTTTTTCAAAGCCATTTATTTTAATTTGGTTTGCAACATCTTCTTTTGCTTTTGCTAAATATGACATATAAATTTTTTCTTGTTCATCATCCATTTCATTATTCAAAACTGTTATTGTTTTTTCTGGAAGTTCTGTTAATACCTCTTTTTTAGTTCTTCTTAAAATGAATGGTTCTATAAGCATTTTTAGCTTTTCCATTGCAGATAAATCTTCATTTTTCACTATTGGTGATTCATATAAATTTTTAAATTTTTTATACTGGAACAAATACCCTGGCATTACAAAATCAAATATTGACCAAAGTTCTGCAAGTGAATTTTCTATTGGTGTTCCTGTTAGCCCAAACCTTGTCTCACCTTTTAATTCTTTTATAGATTTTGCATTTTGAGTATTATTGTTTTTTAGGTATTGTGCCTCATCTGCAATAATAAATTTGAAGTTAAGATCTTCATATCTTTCTATATCTCTTTTTAGTAAATCATATGAAGTTATTATTAAATCATAATTTGGAATATTTTGTATTTTCTCTTTTCTTTCACTTAACTTACCCGAAATAACTTGTACTTTTAATTGTGGTGCAAACTTTTTTGCCTCTGCAAGCCAATTTAAAGCAAGAGAACTTGGCGATACTACAATGCTTGGCTTTGTTTTTTCGTTTTCTTGTTTATAATTAATCATTAAACTTAATATTTGAATTGTTTTACCAAGACCCATATCATCTGCTAAAATTCCACCAAATTTATAATTATCTAACGTTTTAAGCCAGCTGTACCCTATTTTTTGGTAGTCTCTTAACACTTTTTCCAATTTTTCAGGAATTTTTATTTCTTCGTCAATATTATCTTTATCTAAGTTGTCAATTATCTTTTTATACTCACTATTTTTAGTAGATTTTGTACTTTGAAATTTCTTTAATAATTCATTTAAATATAACGTTCTATTTACTGGTAATTTTATTAAATTATTTTTTATTTCTTTATAATTTATATCCATTCCAGTTGATAATTTATCTAAAAATTCTATATCTTCATTTTGGTCTAAGTTTAGAAATTCTCCATTTTTTAGCCTATGGAATTTTTTCTTTAATTTGTATTTTTCCATTACTTCTTCTATTTCTTGTGGAGAAATATTTAGTTTACTTAAGTCTACATTTAATAAATTATTTTCTACTTTTACGCCAATTGTACCAAGTTTAGGCTCTTTTATTTGTTTTGTTTTAAAATTATCTGTAACTAAAACCTCATATTTTTGCATATAATAATTAATATCATTTGTTAAAAAATTATATATGTTATCATCATTTGGAATTATAAGCCTTAAATTTTTTGTATCTAGCATAAACCCGCTTTTTTTAAAAACATTTAGGTTTTTATTTTCTTCTAATTCATTTCTAAGTGCTTTAATCTTAATGTTTTGCTCTAATGGGTTAAATTCTTCATCTGAATAGCAAAATTTGACATCACATGTTAAAAAATTCTTTTCATCATAATCTAAATATAGCTTAACTGCAAGTTTTTCTGGCTTATACTCTTCTATTTCTTTTAAAACTTCATTATCTATTTCTAATTCATTTTCAATTTTAGGCATTAAAATTGAAAAGAAATCTTTTAAATCTTCTTTTCTTAAATACATTTCTTCTGTATAATTTTCTCTATAAGATTTTATCATTTTCAAACTTGAATTTGCAAAATCTTTATCACATCTATATAGCTTGTTCTCGTATAATAAATAGTCAAATTTATTACCAGGAAAAATTGCTACCTTAAATACATCAATATTCGATTTTAATGTAAATTCATTTTCACTATTTTTTGTTAATGTATATTTTATTGGAGGGTTTTGCTCTATAAACTCTAATTTTAAGTTTGTATAATTTGAGGTAAAGTTTATTTTTTTTGTTTTAAATATATCAAAAAATTCATCTATAGTATTAATACCTAGCGTAATTGCTGGTTTATTAATTGTTGATGAATAATAATAACTATATCTATTTACTCCACTAGAATTTTTTACTATTTCTGCATATTTTAAAATAAAATTTAGCATATCTTTATATTGCTCTTCAAAATTTTCTACATTATGTACAAATTCTAGTTTATCTCCATATTTATAATATTCATTATTTACAAATCTTGTATAAAACTCTGGCAAATCTTTTATTTTATACATTCTAGAATTTCCTATTTTGAATTCTAGCTTTAAACTATTAGAAAATTTATCATACTCCAATTTAGGTTCAATTTTTATTGACCCTAAATTTTGCATATTAATTTCATCTTGGTTTATTTTCATTATTTCTTCATTATAAAATGAATTAACCAAATTTCCAAAATTTTTATATTTTAGATTTTTTAATTGCTTATTTAATATTTGTTTGCTCTCTTCATCATCACACTCAAATTGGGTTTGTTCAAATTTTAAAAGTGTTGCAACAATATGTTTACATATATTATCATTTTCTATAAAATCCATACATTCACAATAAACGTCTTCTATATCGCCATTTTGAACTTCTATATTGACTGCATAATTATCATAATTTCCCATTACAAGTGAGCTAATACTAAAATTATCTTTATTTTTGTAAGAAGATTTTATTATGTTAATTTTGCCTTTGTTTATATACTGTTTTGCTCTTATTATTTTTTCTGGCCCAACAAATATATACATTCTTTCTTTTAACTCTTGGTTAATTTGCATAAATATATCATTCCTTATTGTAAGATTTTTTTGTTATTAGTTTTTATTTATTATTTTCTCAAAAGATTGAAATATTAATACTTTTCAAAGTTTCTCGGCTCATTTCGTAATTATAAGAAA
>CAMVKF010000119.1 GCA_947168035.1 uncultured Clostridia bacterium
AGAAAGAGTTATTTCCCTCTTTCCATCTGTATCTCTATTATAAAACTCTGTATCATTTTGAGCTGTTTGGAACACACTATATATAGTGTAAACTACTTTTTTGCCTTCAAGGTCTGTTATATATATTTTGTCGCCATTTGTTAACTTTTTATTATTAGAAAAGAATTGTCCATTTCTGTAATTGTGTCCCACAAGAACTACATTTCCAACAGTATTTAAAACTGTATCTTTTGGATATAATGCAACAATTGCTGTTTCAAGTTTTTTTGGTGTTGGTGGATCTTCTAATATTGGATATTTTGCACCTGTTTTTGGAATTTCAATCGTACCAATACTCGCAAACCCTTTATAATCTTTCTTTTTAGTTTGAGTTTGAGTATTATTTGTTTCTACTGATGAAATATTATCTGCAATTCCTTCAACATTTGTATTTGTATTTTCATTTTCACCTTCACTTATTTTTGCTTCAGAATCAGTTTCAGAAATTCCTTCTCCTATGTTTTCTACAAATGAAGATACAAATTTATCTGCATCATTTTCTACTGATTTTTTATGAAAATAGCTATATCCTAAATAGCCTCCCAACCCAATAATTCCAACTATTATAACTATTAAAAATATGGTTAAAAATTTACTATACTTTGCTTCAAACATATCTATACCTCCATTCTTCTCTCTCTTATATTATACCAAATTTTGTCCTATTTTTCAATAGAAATGTTAATTTAATTCTTCCATAGCCTGATTATACTGTTCCTCATTTGGTGCTTTTCCGTGCCATTCTACTTTGTTTTCCATAAAAGAAACACCTTTTCCTTTTATAGTTTTTGCTATTATACATGTTGGTTTATCTTTTACTTGTTTTGCTTGCCAAAATGCTAATTTTATTTGTTCTAAATTGTGTCCATCTATTGTAATTACATTAAATCCAAAACTTTTAAATTTTTCATCTATTGGATTTGAATCCATCACTTCCTTAATTGTTCCATCGATTTGTAAATTATTGTTATCTACTATAACACATAAATTATCTAATTTATATTTATTTGCAGACATTGCAGCTTCCCAAATTTGTCCTTCTTCTATCTCTCCATCTCCTAAAATACAATATGTTCTATAATTTTTTTTATTTAATTTTCCTGCAATTGCTATTCCTACTGCAACAGAAAATCCTTGCCCAAGAGAACCTGTACTCATATCTACTCCTGGTATTTCCTTCATACTAGGATGTCCTTGAAGATTACTATCTAATTTTCTTACAGTTTTTAATTTTTCTTTTTCAAAAAAACCTCTTTCTGCAAGAGCTGCATATAAAGCTGGGGCACAATGGCCTTTTGATAAAATTAACCTATCTCTATCTTCCCACTTAGGATTATTTTCGTCTATATTTAATTCATCAAAATATAATACTGTAATAATATCTGCAATTGATAAAGAACCTCCTGGATGACCAGATTTCGCATTATAAACTTGTTCTATTATATCCCTTCTAATTTTCTTAGCTTTATTTTCTAAAAATTCAATATCTGCCATAGCAACTTCCTCCTTTATCTTTTTTTGTGTAGCTTTTATTTTTCTTTTTTCGCGGGCGAATAAATTCGCCTCTACATATAATTACATATCATTTCCTATATGTTACTATAAAAAAAACAAAAAAGCAAGAACAATTTCTGCTCTTGCTTTTAATTTTTTATAAATTATTTTTCTATCCTTAACTGTCAGTCAGAGGCTGTTTAAAAAATCAATTTATGTAAATAAAAAAATCACAAAAAACACTAGTAAAAAAAATGCTATTATGATACAATTAAGGCATTGAAAATAGTAAGTTTGGAGTGATTTTTTTGTTAGAAAATAAATATAAACAATTAACAATATCAGAGCATATATCACTATATGATAAAATAATACCAAAAGACCATATATTAAGAAAGTTAAAAGAAAATGTAGATTTTAGTTTTGTAAATAAATTAGTTGCAAAAGAATATTGTGAAGAACTTGGAAGACCTGCAAAAGAACCAGAAAAAATGTTCAAGCTATTATTCTTACAAATAAAAGACTTGCTATCAGATAGAGAGGTTATAGATAGAGCAAAAACAGACATGGCATATAAATATTTTTTGGATATAAATCCAGAAGATGATGTACCATGTTATAGTTTATTATCTATATTTAGAAACACTAAAATTAAAGAAGAAGCAATATTAGAAGAAATGCTACAAGAGACAGTAAAACAAGCGATAGAAAAAGGAGTAGTAAAAAGCAATTCAATAATTGTAGATGCAGCGCATACACAGAGTAAAGCAGTAAAGAGAACACCAACACAAGTATTACGAGAATTAAGTAAAGAATTAAGAAAAGAAATATATAGAACAAATCCAGAAATGAAGGATAAGTTTCCAACAAAACCATCAGATGAAGATACATTGGAAGCTGAAATAGAATATACAAATAAATTGATAGCAGTAATAAAAAATGAAATTACAGATGAAACGAGTAAAAAAATAACAAATAAAGTAAAACATATAGATGAACTATTAAAAAGTGATAAAATCAAAGAAATCCAATCAGCATATGATAAAGATGCAAAACAAGGATATAAAAGTGAAACAAATAGTTTCTTTGGCTATAAAAATCATATAGCAATGACAGAAGATAGAATAATAACAGGTCTAGAAGTAACAACAGGAGAAGCACCAGATGGAAAATACATGAAGAAATTAGTAGAAAAGAGTCAAAAATCAGGAATAGATGTAAAAGAAGTAATTGGAGATAGAGCATATTCAGGAAGAGAAAATTTAGATTATGGAAAAGAAGAAGGAATAAAAATAATAGCAAGACTAAACCCAGTAATATCAAACTCACAAAAGATGAAAGATGGATTTGAATATATAAAAGACGCAGATACATTAAGATGCCCAGCTGGTAATTTGGCAAAAAGAAAGCAATACAGACTAGAATGTATAAAAAAAGACGGAGGAAAAAGAAATGCAACAATGGAATATACTTTTGATATAAAAAAATGTGAAACATGTAGCCAAAGAGAAAAATGTGAATTAAATAAAAGTAAACACAAAACATATATGATATCTATTCCTTCTAATACCCATAAAGAGCAACAAGAATTTGAAAATACAGAATATTTCAAAAACAAAATGAGATATGAAAGATATAAAATAGAAGCGAAGAACGGAGAAATAAAGCAAGCCCATGGATTATGTAAAGCAAAATACATGGGCTTATCAAGGGTGCGCATACAATCGTATATAACGTGCATTGTAGCAAATATAAAAAGAATAATAAAGTTAAGCGAGCAAGTAATGGGATAAAATCCATATACTTTTGCTCTTTTTTTTTATTTAAAATTTAAAAATATTTAGTTCAAACTATCCACTTTTTTATGATTTTAAAAAGCTATTTTTTAAACAGTCTCGTCAGT
>CAMVKF010000120.1 GCA_947168035.1 uncultured Clostridia bacterium
ACATTATGAGTGCATTCAATTAGTATTTGTATTAACAGAACGGACTACTAGAATGCTTGGACACTCCACAGTGGTACTTACTGCTAACACCTACTTGCAGTACCAAAAGGGAGCAAAGGAGCAGGCTATTTCCTTGTTGCCTGACCTTCCTGTTAAAAAGGAACAGCAGGTTCAGGAGTAACAATACTGGAATTTTGTTAATAGCTAATTAATTTCAATATATTTAGTTTGCATTACTATATTTTTTAATAATATTTACTATGAAGAATACTACAATAAATATTACAGTTCCTGTTTACAATCGTTTCTACTTAACACAAAAAACGATTTTAAATCTAAGAAAATTAGATTCATCTATCGCCTTTTTTATAAATGTTGTTGATAATGGTAGCTCTGAAGAACTAAGAAATATACTTATAAAATTTGCAAATGACAAAATTATTGATAATCTATTTTTAATAAATAAAAATATGGGTGTAGCCTGCGCTGCGAATATCGGATGGAATTGTATCGATGCTGATTTTTTTATAAAAATAGATAATGATATTATTATAAAAGATTTTAAGTTTATAGATCATATTTTTGATATGATGTGTTACGTTGAAAGTAATTCAGCTTTTGGTCCTGCTTTACTAAAAAAGATGATTAACAATAGCGAGCTTATTAAAGAAACACCATATGGAAAATTAGCATTATGTAAAAATAGTCTTCCTGGTGGCGCATTGATAATACCAAAGTCTATTTCTGATGTAATTGGAAAATTTAATGAAGAGTATGGACTTTATGGAGCTGAAGACGGAGATTATGGAGCGAGAGTAGCACTTGCTGGTTTTAAACAATATTTTTACGAATATGAAAAATTCTTTTCGCATGAAGGAAAATGGGATAGTTCTGAATATAAAGATTACGGACTTGATAAGAAAAAAGAATATGATAAGCTATTTAGAGTAGATAATAACGGTGTTGGGTTATTTCCATTAAATTTATGGCTCTACCAGTTTTGCATAAGAAGCTGGAAGACTCCTCAACGTTTTGAAATATGTGAAAAAAATGGATACAATATAAAAGTAAAAGAAAAAAGTTCGTATAAAGACATTCAAAAGGCACTATTAATAAGTAAAAAAGCATTAGAGTATAACACCGTAAGAAAACAGGGGAAATATATGATTAAATCACATAAGACAATAGGTACTGTAATTAATAAATTAAAAAACATTTGGAAAAACTGTGGTCAAGAATGCACATTGGAAAATTTACTATAAAAATCTGCAAATTAATTTATGTTTGTAATAGATCGATATAATAATATAATTTTCACAGTATAACATCTATTCTTTAGAATAACTGTCTTGAGATGAATACATAAGAAAAAATAATTTGTTAAAAAGTATGCAGTTGTATAAAATAAAAAGTTTAGTCTCGAGAGTCTAACAAATTCGCCTTGGTATCCGACACGTCTAGAGAACTGAGTCTCCCAATTGTACTAACCCCGTAGTGACATCTCTCCAGAAGAACCAGTTGCCAAAAAGGCAATTGTTCCTTTCATCTACCGACCACCCTCCTCATACTGTCGTTTTTGCCTATGTTCCGTTTTTCTTGACATCACAGTGACGTAAGAGCATATTATTAACGCCAAATGCTTTAATATGGCGTATAATACATTAATTTTTTTATATCACAAGTGAAAATAAAAAATTATATTGGTTTGTCTATCACAAATAATTATCAAGCTTTATACTATGTTTAATGTTAAGCAAAAATAACTATGATAATATACTTATGTATATTATATTCAAGAAATTCTTTTAATAATTTTAAATTTTTTTAATTTTATATGGATGGTATAATGCAAAATAACGCATGGTATCTTTTAAAGCCACATCAAGATTTTACTGTCCAATCTATATCTTGTTCACCAATACCAAGACTTTGTGACTTTGCAAGTCAAGATATTAACGGATTAATAAGGATTAATTCAATCATTTTTAATAAATATAACAATAATAAATATTTTGAAGTTAACGATCAAAATAATGCTGAATTTATATTATTTCCATTTGAAGCAAAGGATTATATAGAAACAGGTAATGGAGATATATTTATTAATATGATTAGGTCTATTAATAAATATCCAAAAGTTAATCAAAAGTTAATTATATGTGATTCTGCAGATAATACAGAAATTCTAAATCTCGACTTTTTAATGTCAAAAATTTGCTATTTTAAAGTAAGCCTTCTGAAACAATATAAAGATATGGCATATCCATTTTCATATAATATATCAAATCATATACTTAATGATATACATAATTTGAATGATTTTAGGATAAGATACGATGTTTCATTCGTAGGGAACTTGACAAATCCTATTAGAAAGTTTATATGCCTTTCAGTGCAAAGAGAAAATTCATTGTGTTCAAGAATTTCATTTGATTCAAGGGTTAGATTTGAAGAAAAAAATGATGTTGTGTACGTTAAAAGTACAGCTAGAAATCATTTTGAAGATGAAAAGCGTCAAGCAATTTTTAGAAAAACTACGCAACAATCTTTATGTGTTTTATGCCCACCAGGTTTTGGACCACAGAGCATACGTTTTTATGAAACACTTTTTTATGGCAGAATTCCAATACTTTTTGATGTTGATGTAGTTTATCCATTTGAAGACTTTATTGACTATCAATCTTTTGCTTTGATTATTCCTAAAGAAGATATTTGTAGAACAGGAGCTATTATCACTGAATTTATTAGAAGAACTTCCAAAGAAGAGTTATATAAACGCTGTGCAGCAAGCAGAAAAACCTTTTTCACTTGGTTTAGCCCAGAAATCCGTTTAAAACGGTTTTGTGAAGTTTATCTTAGGTAATTATAGTCGATTAGGCATTATGTACTAAAATATGGTATATACCTGTTCCCAGATTATTTTTGTATCATACTATCAGTAAGTTTCAAAGTAGTTGTCTGTTTTAGGACAAAATTTAGGTAACTGATAAACAGCAAAGCAAGATAAGATTTTTAGTTAAACACGCTCGTAGAGTAACCAACCAGCTCCATCTCTGTTAGGTGTGTTTATAAAACCTTCCGGAAGTCAAGCTTACTTCCGTAGTTGGTACTTGTTGTTAGGTTTCGACATCTCTCCAGAAGAACCAGTTGCCAAAAAGGCAATTGTTCCTTTCATCTAAAGAGTATTCTCCTGAAATTGCCCATTTTTTGCTATCCCTTTTCCATGGCATTTCAATATGCAATAAGTATATTAAATTTGATAACTATTTAAATTTTTATTCTTTTTGGCTCTTTTGGTGAAAAGTGTTGACAAGAAAAAATGTCAAAAAAATTTTAGACTTTGTCACTATAGCATTTTGAAACCTTTTTCCGTCAAAAA
>CAMVKF010000121.1 GCA_947168035.1 uncultured Clostridia bacterium
CTTTTTGGTAAATCCCATTTGGGACTGGGTCTTTTTTGGGATTTACCAAAAAGGACCGTCCCCAATTGAAAATTAAACTTCTGCAATGTGAATATTTGCTATTTCACATGATAGTTCTCTTGAAATTATATTTTGAATAACTGCTACCTTTTCAGTATTCAACCCCCCTTTTATTTTAACTACTACATTTACACTGTTTTCATTTATAAATATTACACAATTTTCAAAACCTTTTGTTAAAATTAAATTTTCACATATCATTATTGCATTTTTATTGTTATTTATTTTTTTTATTTCTTCTGTTGCTATTGATTTTTGAACTTCTGATGAATTATTATTACTTATAATATTTTCATAATTTGTTACCATCTCGGCATACATTTTATTTCTTTCTAACTTAGAAGAAGTATAATAATCTTCATTTTCTAAATTTTCTTGAGTTTTTGTTTCTTCTGGCTCTATTGATGTTTCTTCACTTAACTCTTCTTTATTTTGATTCTGACCCTCATCATTTTTATTTTCTTCAGTTTGTTGTACTTCTTGGTTACTTACTAAAACAGCATCACCAATATTAGCATATTCGCTTGCTTCATTTGTTACATCACTTGAATATGTTTCTTTTGATTTAGGCTCAAATAAATTATAATTAAAATACCCAGCAGCTACTAACATTAATGCAATAACATATATTGCAATTTCACTTTTTTTAAATTTTTGCATTTAAATCACTTCCTTAAAATTAAACTGTTGTTAAGATTCACAGCTTTCAAGTTTTGCAAGTCCTGCCTAACATGATTAATATATATTTTTACTTTTTCATTTCAAAAACCTGAATTTTATCGATACTTAAACCTGTTACTGCTTGAACTGCATTTGTTATATTTGTTTTTACTGCGGCATTTGCTCCTCCCTCTGCTGTAATTATTGCACCTTGGATTACTGGCATCACTGTTTTTTGTGCAATTGGCTCTTTAGAACCTGAGCTTTCTGAAAACACTACTTGTTTTTCGCTTTCTGTTTCTGTAGTATTTCTATGCCCCCCTGATGTATCTTCTTCCATAATATTGCTCGTTGTTGTTTTTTCATCATATATTGGAACAAAGCTACTTGTTTCAGAATAATTTATAAATACATTTACTTTGCCAACATCTTTTATAGTAGCTAAAATATTTTCCATTTTTGTTTCTAAATTTTGCTCTGTAGAATTTTCCACAGCTAAAATCTTACTTGTATCATTTGAGTTATTTTTTTCGGTCGTTTTACTATTTCCACTCCATATTGTATTTATTAAAATTATTGTAACTATTAGAATAACTATTAAAAATACTAAGTTTTCAATCTTTTTTTTAGAATCATTTTGGTTTTCATTTGAAAATATTTTAAACATAAACTATCCTTCCTTTTTATCAAATTTTATAATGATTTAAAACTTGAGGGCTGACTTTTCATTTTAATTTAATATCAATTAAATCTTTAGATATTTCATATTTAGAAGATATACTTTCTTTTATTTTTTCTAATTCTTCTTCGTTTTCTTGAACTTTGTCCTTGTTTGTTCCAATTTCTACTTTTTCAATATTACTTTTACTTACATTTAGAATTATTTTGTGTATTCCTGGATTTGCTACTGTTGTATCTAAATTGGCTTTAATTTCACATTTATTTAGTTTATACCCCAAATCTTGCAAATTTTTTTCAATTGTTTTTCGAAGTTCTTCAATATATAAATCTTGTATTCTTTTATTCATACTCTCTTGATTCACTGTACTAGTACTTTGAACATATTTGTCCATTTCTAAATTATCTATATTAAATAGATTAATATTATTAATAAATGGATTTATTATACAAAATACAACATAAATTCCAAGAATTACCTTTATATATTTTTTTATGTTTCCCGATGGCAGTATTAATTCGATAATACTTACAATTACAATAGCAATTGCAATTTGCTCTATCCAAGATTTTAAAAAATCTATCATCTATACATCATCCCACTATTTGATATTTTTATTACAAGTGTAACACCTATTGTTACCAAAACTGCAGATACTGAAACAATTGCTAAAAGCAATTTAAAAATTCCTCCCATTTCTTCTAATAAAGTTACTATCTTTTTATCTGCAATTGGCTCTATTATTCCTGAACACAGTGAATACATAATGCTAAAACTTGCAAGTTTTAAAATCGGTATTAAACATATTCCAATTATTATTATTACCCCAACAATTCCAACTGCATTTTTTAGGATAACTGCTGAACCTAAAATACTATCAACACCATCTCCTAAAATTTTACCGTACTACCGGAATTAAACTACTTACAGCAGCTTTGGCAGTTTTTGCAGTAATTCCATCAACACTTGCAGTTAGTGTTCCTTCTAATGATAACACACTAATAAATAATGTAAGTACTATACCTAATACCCACACTATGCTAGATTGCATAAATTTAGATATTTTTTTTAGCTGAATTCTGTCACTTATCTTACTTATAATTATTAAAACAGTAATGATTGAAACAGTTGGAAGAATTAGAGTTTTAATTAATCTTGCAATAAATTCTATCAAAAAAAGCATAACAGGTTCTACTGCTGTACTTGTTGTAATACTTCCTGTATATAAAATTAATGTTATAAGAAGTGGTATTAAAGTATAAGAAAAACTCACTAAGTTTTCTATTGCATCATTTACAGTTTTTATTATATCTGAAAAGTTCGCCATAATTACTGTAACTATTAAAATATATTGAACATAATAAACTATGTCTGAAACACTATTTTGTTCTAGTCCTTCTGTTAAAGATTTTAAAATACTATGTATTAAAATAATTCCTAAAATGCTTACCAAAATTTTAAAAGTTGATTTAAGCTGAACACCTATTATTCCTAATATTTTTTTAAAAAAGCTTTTATTATTTACCTTTCCTGTAAGTGCATTATTAAAAATGTCTTTTATTCTTAAATCTTTCATAAAATCTGGTGAATACTTTTCGGCATCAATCAAAAAATCCTTTATTTTAAAGCTTGACATTTGGCTATTTAATTCTTCTTCGTTATTTGATGTACTAAATGATGTATTTGGAATTATAATTATTAAAAATATAATTAATGTAAAACCTATTTTCTTAATATTTCATCACATTCCCTCCTACTTTTTTTGCAATTTAATGGTTTTACTTTTCCACGCATTGAAATATTAATAATTCTTAAAGTTTCTCGGCTCTATTCACGTAATTATAAGAAATTCTACATCGATTTTTCGGCACCCTTTCACTTAGTCCTC
>CAMVKF010000122.1 GCA_947168035.1 uncultured Clostridia bacterium
GAAAATTAATAATGAAAAAGAAAATATTTTATCAATAATATTTCAAAATAATTTCATCGACTTTTTTTGACACTTAAGCTATAAGAATATTAAAAGTATAAATTTATTTTTTTTGTAAATAATTGTAACAGTTACCATTTTTTATGAAAGGAAAAAATTAATTATGAAAAATAAATTTTTATTTTTATTATTTTTATTTATACTTTATATTCTATTTAATTATTTTTTTTACGCCAATAATATCTCAAAAGATATAGAACAAAGTGTTTTTAGACTACATGTAATTGCAAATAGTGATTCTAAAGAAGATCAAAATTTGAAATACAAAGTGAGAGATAATATTATTAATTATTTAAATACTCTATGTTCAAACTCCCCTTCCAAAGAAAAAACAATACAAATAGCTAATAATAATTTGACTACCATACAGAAAATTGCAAATAATACTATTCAAGAAAATGGATTTAATTATTCTGCAACTGTTGAAATAGGTAATTTTGAATTTCCTACAAAAAATTATGGTGATATTTCTATTCCATCTGGCTACTATGATGCTTTAAAAGTAAAATTAGGAAAAAGTACAGGACAAAATTGGTGGTGTGTTTTATATCCTAGCTTATGTTTTATAGAACCTGAAAAAGGAATAGTTTCAGATAGTTCTAAAGAAGAATTAAAAGCCACTTTAAGTGAAGAAGAATTTTCTTTACTATCTTATGATACCCCAACTTACAAAATAAAATTTAAATTAATAGAAATATTTAATAATAATTTTAAATTAGGAAAAAAATAGTTGTAAATTTGTAAAGTTTGTGATATATTACTATATATTTATAAAATTTTGGGGGTAGACAATTGGAAAAATTAGTTATAACAGGTGGAACACCATTAAAAGGAGAAGTCCAAATAAGTGGAGCAAAAAATGCAGCAGTTGCTATATTACCAGCAACTTTATTAATTAATGGTATATGTACAATTAATAATTTACCAAACATAAGTGATGTTAAAATATATTGCGAAATACTAGAAACTTTAGGTGCCAAAATTATATGGAATTCTAAAAATGAAATTACTATAGATACCAGAAATATCAATACAACAGAAGCTTCTATTGAGCTAACTAGTAAATTTAGGGCTTCTTATTATTTAATAGGCAGTTTATTAAGTAGAAAAGGCTCTGCTATGGTAGGTATGCCTGGAGGCTGTAAGTTAGGTGCTCGTCCAATAGATCAACACATAAAAGGTTTTGAGGCTCTTGGTGCTGAAGTAGAAACAACAGGCGGAAAAATTGTAGCTAAAGCCCAAAAATTAACTGGTACTTCTATTTATATGGATATAACTTCTGTAGGTGCAACTATCAATGTAATGCTTGCAAGTGTCCTTGCAGATGGCGTTACAATTATAGATAATGCCGCTAAGGAACCACATATAGTGGATGTAGCCAACTTTTTAAATACAATGGGAGCAGATATTAGAGGTGCTGGAACAGATACTATAAAAATAACAGGCGTAAAAGAACTTTTAGGTGGAATTTCATATTCTGTTGTTCCAGACCAAATCGAAGCAGGAACTTTTATGGTAGCAGCTGTTGCATCAAAAGGAGATGTTACATTAAAGAATTGTATTACAAAACACTTAGAATCTATAACTGCAAAAATGCTAGAAGTTGGTGCAAAAGTTGAAGATTATGGGGATTCAATAAGAGTTTATATGGATAAACGCCCTACAAAAGCAAATATAAAAACTCTTCCTTATCCTGGATTTCCAACAGATATGCAGTCTCAAATTGGGGTCTTACTTTCTATTGCAGAACGGAAATAGCACTATAAATGAAAGCATTTGGGAATCTAGATTTCAATATACAGAAGAATTAAATAAAATGGGTGCAAAAATAAATGCTGTTGGCAAAACTGCATTTTTTGAAGGTGTCAAAGAACTAAAAGGTGCTCCTGTGTATGTTTCAGATTTACGTGCTGGTGCAGCTTTAATAATAGCAGGAATTATTGCTAATGGCACTACCGAAGTTTATAACCTAGAATATATTGATCGTGGCTATGAAAACATTGAGCAAAAGTTTAGAGATCTAGGAGCAAAAATCGAAAGAGTTGAAGAATAATAAGAGGAATTACATATGTTAAATTTTACAAGTTTATATAGCGGAAGTAGTGGGAATTGTCTATTTGTTGAAACAGAAAATACAAAGATTTTAGTTGATGCTGGTGTTAGCTTAAAACGTATCGAAACTGGTCTCACAAGCATCAATGTTTCTCCAGAAGATATTGATGGAGTTATTGTTACTCACGAACATAGTGATCATATACAAAGTTTAGGAAATTTATCAAAAAAATTTAATATTCCAGTATATGCAACTTCAAAAACCTATGATGCTATGCCAAAACAAACAGAAAAAATATCTGATATAAATAAAAATAATATAAAAATTGATGAACATTTTTCAATAGGAGATATAAATATTACTCCTTTTCAAATACCACATGATGCCGCCGACCCTTGTGGATTTACATTAGTTGTAGATAATAAAAAAATTAGTATTGCAACAGATATAGGTCACATGAATAATAATATATTAAAATATATAGATGGTAGTGAATTTATTTTATTAGAAGCAAATTATGATAGTAATGTACTAAAATATACAAAATATCCTTTTAAATTAAAGGAAAGAATTGCTGGTCCAAACGGACATTTATCAAATAAAATTGCTGGCCAAACCATTAATTATTTAATAAAATCCGGATTAAAAAATGCTGTACTTGGGCATTTGAGTAAAGAAAGTAATTTTCCAGAACTTGCATATCAAACTGTAATTGATGAGCTTTTATCAAATGGCACAAATATAGATGATTTTAAATTATCTGTTGCTAATCGTGATTTACCTGGGAAATTAATACATATAAATTAATTATTATATTTAAAATTTTGTAGAGAAAATAAAAAAATAATAAAATGAAATGTGCAGTATTTTGGTGGATATATTTCACATTTTTAATTTATAGTTTTAAGGGGCCTTATTTTCTCTACAAGATAAAAGACTATTTTGGTATATATTTTGAATCTTTAATTAATTTCATAGAAATTATTTTAATAATTAAGAATTTATTCAAAACAAAAATTAAACAAAATAATAATATTTTTAGAATCATAATATTTTCCTTTGAAAGAAATTTTGTATTTACATAATACATT
>CAMVKF010000123.1 GCA_947168035.1 uncultured Clostridia bacterium
TATTTACAATAGTAGGACCTAAAATACTTGGAAATGCAACTACAGAAATATTTTCGGGATTGATGGGAAAACTTTCTGGAGCAACAGGAATAGACTTTGGCAAAATAGCGCAAATACTATTCACATTGCTTGGTTTATATGTAATAAGCGTTATATTCTCTGTTGTTCAAGGTTTTACTATGACAAGTGTTGTTCAAAAACTTACATATAATTTAAGAAATCAGTTGGCTCAAAAAATAAACAAGCTTCCTATGAATTATTTTGACAAAAAGACTAACGGTGAAGTTCTTTCAATAGTAACAAACGATATAGACACACTAAGCATGAACTTAAACCAAAGTGTAACACAAATAATTACATCAATCTGTACAATAATAGGAATACTTATAATGATGTTTTCTATTAGCTGGGAAATGACATTAATATCTATAATAATACTTCCAGTATCAGGCTTTATAGTTGGAATGGTTGCAAAAAAATCACAAAAATATTTTAAAATGCAACAAGATTATTTGGCACATGTAAACGGCCAAGTAGAAGAAATATATAGTGGATTAAATATTGTAAAAGCATTTAATAGTGAAGAAAAAGTTTTAAAAGAGTTTAAAACTTCAAATGGAAAACTATATAAATCAGCTTGGAAATCTCAATTCTTATCTGGTTTAATGCACCCAATTATGAATTTTATATCAAATATAGGTTATGTTGGAGTTGCTGTAGTAGGTGGATATTTTGCAATACAAGGTAAAATTACAGTTGGAAACATTCAAAGTTTTATACAATATAATAGGCAATTTACACAACCAATAGGTCAAATTGCTCAAATTTCAAGTATGTTACAAGCAATGATTGCTGCTGCAGAAAGAATATTTGAATTTTTAGAAGAAGAGGAAGAACCTGAAACATTAAATGGAATAACGGATACATCGAAATTAAAAGGAAACATAGAATTTGATCATGTAAAATTTGGTTACAATAAAGATAAAATAGTAATAAATGTCTTTAGTGCCAATGTAAAAGAAGGACAAAAAATTGCAATTGTTGGTCCAACAGGCGCAGGAAAAACAACTATGGTAAAACTATTAATGAGATTTTATGATGTTTTAGGTGGAGAAATCAAGATAGATGGCAACAATATAAAAGACTTTGACAGAGGAGCATTAAGAAAAATGTTTGGAATGGTTTTACAAGATACATGGTTATTTGGTGGAACTGTTCAAGAAAACATCAAATATGGAAAAGAAGATGCAACAGATGACGAAATAATAAGAGCTGCAAAAGCGGCACATGTACATCACTTTATAAAAACACTTCCTAAAGGATATAAGTCAATATTGAATGAAGAATCAAGCAATATTTCAGCAGGGCAAAAACAATTGTTGACAATTGCAAGAGTAATACTTGCAGATCCTAAAATTCTAATATTAGATGAAGCAACAAGTTCAATAGATACAAGAACAGAACAACAAATACAAGACGCAATGGATAATCTAATGAAAGGAAGAACAAGTTTTATAATTGCACATAGATTATCTACAATAAAAAATGCAGATTTAATATTAGTAATGAATCACGGAGATATAGTAGAGCAAGGAACGCATGAAGAACTACTTGCTAAAGAAGGATTTTATGCAGATTTATATAACAGTCAGTTTGAAGAATGTGATGATAGAATAGAATAAAAAATGAAAATGACATTTGTAACATTTATGAAGACATTTGGGGACGCTTCTAAAAAGCATTTTAAAGAAGTGTCTCTTTTTATATCTAAAATAAAATGAAAAAATGCAAAAAAATCTTGAAAATTACAAAATCAAATGATAAAATGTAAAAAAAGAAAGGGGATAATAAGTATGAATGTAGCATTAATTATTACATGTGTTATAGCTGTAGCACTTTTAATTTTAGTAATTGCAAGTAAAGCAATGAATATATTGATAGGGACAATTACAACAATAGCAGGTATTGTTGGATATTTTTGGATGGGGTCACCAGAATCATGGATGACACAATTAAGAATAGCAATCGAATTTCAAATTGAACCAAGTCAATTAAGAATTTATTGTTTAGCAGCAGTAATTATAGGAGTAGTTTTATTGATTATAGGGGTTATGAGAGGTAAGAAAAAGAAAGAAAAAATAGTAGTTGTTCAAAACCAAGCTCCTGTTACAAATAAAAAAGAAGAAGCGAAAGCTAAAAAAGTTGAAAAGGAAATTAAAGAAGAATCTAAAGTAGAAGAAGCAAAGAAAGAAATCAAAGAAGAGCCTAAAGTTAAAGAAAACAAGAAAGAAGAAACTAAAAAAGAAGAAGTAAAAGTTCAAGAAGTAAAAAAAGAGGAAGTAAAAGAAGCTAAAAATAAAGTTGAAGAAGCAGTGGAAAAGACAAAACAAGAAGAACAAAAAACTGAATAATCCTATCTAATTTAAGTAAAAACAATAAAAGAAAAAATTTCCTAAAAAATAATTAAAAAAACTATTGACAAACAACCTAAATCGTATTAAAATATGATTTAGGTTGTTTGAGTATTTGATGTCTCAAACAAGGCAAAAATCTATATTATTTTGGCATAAAAAAGCAATAAAAATCGACTTTTAAATTTTTTTAAAAAAAATTTAAAAAAAGTGTTGACAATGTCAAAAAAATATAGTACAATACAAATCGTTCGCAAGAGACGAACGAAAAAATAAAAAGTACATTGAAAAGTAAACAGTAAATATCCTTTAGAGAAATAAACCGAAGCGGTATATTCTTTAAACCTAAAGAATAGTACCGAACAAGTAAATTTTTAAAAATTTTTCATTTGAAAAAATAAGAAGCAAAAAGAGCTTGATAAAAACTTTTAAGTTAGATTTATATTTTATAATATAGATACCATTAACAAGAGAGTTTGATCCTGGCTCAGGATAAACGCTGGCGGCGCACATAAGACATGCAAGTCGAACGGAAGTCGTTATACTGATTTTGATAAGAACGGAGAACTTGTTCAAAGGGACTTGATGAAGATTTATAACAATGGCTTTAGTGGCGGACTGGTGAGTAACGCGTGAGCAACCTGCCTATCAGAGGGGAACAACAGTTAGAAATGACTGCTAATACCGCATATGCCTAAGTATCACATGATACAATAGGGAAAGGAGTAATCCGCTGATAGATGGGCTCGCGTCTGATTAGATAGTTGGTGGGGTAACGGCCTACCAAGTC
>CAMVKF010000124.1 GCA_947168035.1 uncultured Clostridia bacterium
AGAGCCAGTAATCATACCAGCTCCATATTTTAATTTGCAATTTCATATTTAATAATATTATTAATTGTTTCTGAACTTATCAAATTATCAAATACATTGCTGACATTTTTCTTGTTTTCATTTGTGCTTGAAATATAATAGTTTTCTGTTGTTTCTATATCTTTATGACCTAATACATCTGCAACATCTCTTATCTCAACTCCATTTCTTAAAATTGTAGTTGCGTAACTTCCTCGTAAATCATAAAATCTACAATTTTCTATTCCTAACTCATCATGAATTATTTTATATGGATATTTTATAATATCTGTACCACAATACTTGCCATTATCTCTTATAAAAATCATATTTGCAGGTTTTATAGATAGTACATTAGATGGATTTTCTACAATTTGATATTCTAAAACTTTTCCATATTGATTTTTTACTTCTTCAAAATGATAATAATGATATTCTTTTCCATATAATTGCCTTAATTCCATTTGTTTATTTTTAAAATTTACCAATGCTTTCATAAGTGTTGGGCTAATATGAATTTGTCTTTCTCCACTTTTGGTTTTCGTCGTACCAATATACCATCTACCATTTTCATTCTTTTTCTTATCAAAAACAGAATGTTTAACATTTATAACTTTATTTTCAAAATCAATATCTTCCCAAGTTAATGCACATAATTCTCCAGGTCTCATTCCTGTAAAACAAGATGTTATAAATGCACAAGTGAATACATCATCATCTTTAAATCTTGTTAAAATTTTATCTATTTCATCTTGGGTATATAAATGTTTCTCAAAATTATATTTTCTGAAATATATCTATAAAACATTATACCTAAAATATATTGTTTAAAATCCCATCCATCTACTGAACCTCTTAAATCATCTGCTACCCTCCAAATTGCTTTGTGTAGTTCTTCTCTTTCTCTATTACTTGGCATTTTTATTCCTCCATTTGTTTATAATAATATTATTATATTTTATATCACAACTTTATTAATTTCTCAACGTTTTTAAAACAATATATCATATCTTATAAAACACTTTACCTATACTCTCATTTATAGCCAAATTTGCTTTGTAGTCATATTGGGTTGCATCTTTATTTATAAAAATCATTTTTTTCCTTTAAAATAATTAATCAAACTTTCTGCTTTTTTAGCCTCAATGTATTTAATACAACTGTTATACTGCTTAACACCATAGCCAAGCTTGCAATCATTGGATTTATAGCAACTCCAAAACGTTTAAATAACCCTATTGCAACAGGTATCATTAAACTATTGTAAAAAAATGCCCAAAATAGATTTTGCTTTATAATTTTTATTGTTTTTTTACTTATATTTATAAGGTTTATTATGCTATTTAAATCATTTTTAGTTAATATTACATCTGAAGAATCTATAGCAATATCTGTTCCGCTATTTACACTAACTCCAATATCAGCATTTGCTAAAGCTGGGCTATCATTTATTCCATCCCCACACATCATTACAAAATTATTTTTATTTTTTAAATCACTTATTGTTTTAGATTTTTCTTTTGGTAATACATTTGAAATAACTTCTGTTATTCCAATTTCATTTGCAATTTTTTGGGCAGTTTCTTTGTTATCACCTGTTAGCATTATTGTTTGTATATTTCTATCTTTAAGCTTACCTATTGTTTCTTTTGTTTCACTTCTAACTATATCATTTACACCAATTAATGCAATAATAATTCCATCTTGCACAACATATACTATGCTATTTGCATTATTTGCAAGTTTTATTTCATCTTGTTTATGTGTATTTTCTATATTATATTTTTCAAGTATTTTAGAATTTCCAATAATAATTTTTTTGTTGTTTACTTTTCCAATAACCCCATATCCACTAATATTTTCAAAGTCATTAACTTCTAATTGCTTTAATTTCTTTTCTTCTAAATAATCTGTAAATGCTTTTCCTATTGGATGAGTTGATTTTGTTTCTATGCTTCCCACAATTTGTAACAATTCATCTTTTGACCTAGAACTAAAATTAAATATTTCTGCTATTTTTAACTTTCCATAAGTTAATGTTCCTGTTTTATCAAAAATAACTACATTAGTTTTTCCGAGCATTTTCAAGTATTTCACTTTTCTTAATTAAAATTCCATTTGTAGCACATAGTCCTTCACTTACAATAATTGCAAGTGGTGTTGCTAAACCTAAACTACAAGGACATGCAACAACCAAAATTGTAACAAATGTTGTTATTGCTGTTTCAAAGCTTTGACCTAAACTTAAATAAACAATAAATGTTAAAATTGCTATAATTATTATAATGGGTACAAAATACCCAGATATTTTATCTGCAACTTTCGCTATTGGAGCTTTTGTATTAGAGGCTTGAGCAACAAGTGTTACAATTTCAGAAACAGTAGATTCTTTCCCAATTCTTTCAGCTTTATATTCAATATAGCCATCATAATTTAAACTTCCTGCAATTACCTTGCTTCCCGCTTCTTTTGTTATTGGCTTACTTTCTCCTGTAATGAAAGATTCATCTAAATGTGCTTTTCCAAAAGTTATTTCTCCATCAACTGCTATTTTTTCTCCTGCTTTACAAACTACAATATCTCCTTTATTAATTTCATCAAGTGTTACTTCTTTTAATACCCCATTTGACTTTATTGTTGCAGTATTAGGAGTTATTTTTACTAATTTTTGAATAGCTTCTTTTGTTTTATCTTTACTTATTCCATCAATATATCTTCCTAGTTTTACAAAATAAATTACTATAGCACTTGATTCAAAATATAAATGCATAACTAGATTTGTATTTCCTTTAAACACTAAATACATATTATATAAACTATAGATAAAGCTTGTTACAACACCTATTCCAACCAAAGTATCCATATTTGGAGTATTATGAATAAGGTTTTTATAGCCATTTTTTATTATATCTAATCCATAAATTACAAATAAAAATGCAATTACAAGTAATGTAATCATATAATTTGTGGTATTATAATGTGGATTAATATATTGAATTGTTGGTAAGTTTACCATATGTCCCATAGATATATACATTAAGCTAATTGCAAGTATTGTAAATATTAAAAATTTTATCTTTTCTTTTTTGCTTTTATTTTCTTCTTTTATTTCCTTAAATTCACCTAAACTTTTAAATCCTGCTTTT
>CAMVKF010000125.1 GCA_947168035.1 uncultured Clostridia bacterium
TATCAACATTATCTCTTTTTAATCTTGATTCAGTCTGAGTAATTCTAAATAAATTCGCAGCAAGTTCTTCACTACCCATATTATCTAATATATCTTCTCTATATCTAAGTCCTTTTCTTTTTGCAATATCATCGGCTGTTTCTCCATTATATAAACCTTTATAAAATTAAAGATATAGAACATTATTTTTTTAAATAAAAAATAATTTAGGGTAAAATATTTTAGTTTATAAACAATAAAAGATTAAAAAATTAAAAAATTAAAAAATTAGTGAATAGTTAATAATTAATAGTACATATGTACTCTTTTTAGCATCTTATAATTATTCACTATTCATTATTCAACTAGCGATTCGAAAGAATCGCACACATGGAGCGGGTAGAGGGAATCGAACCCTCACCACCAGGTCGGAAGCATGGAATTCTGCCATTAAACTATACCCGCATATTTTTATTATACTAAATAAATCTCAATTTTGCAATATGTAAACAAGAATTTTATTTTAGGGCAGGGATGGAACCCTGCCCCCTACAGTTTAAATGTTTATATGATACAACCTTATAAAAAAACATTAACCTGTAACTAAATCAACTCTAAATTTGCAAATTTTGCCATAAGCCTTTTGTGACCAACTTTATCAAAGTTTATATCTACTTTTAAATCTTCGCCTTCAGGTTCTGTTTTTGTAATTGTTCCTTCTCCAAACTTTTTATGAAAAACTCTAACTCCTTCTCCATATTCAGAAAAATCAACACTTTTACTAGCCGATGTTTTTCCAAAACTACTTAGAAAACTTTCCGCACTTCTTCCAAATGGAATTTTTTTACCTAAAATTGAACTTGTTGCTACATCTTTTGCCACATCTTTTATATTATAAGTTGTAACATTAGATGCTTTTCCGCCATAATTCCATGAATATGTGTTTTTTTCAAATGATTTATTAACATTATTAGAATCTCCAAAGGCTTCTTCATAGCCATCAAGCAAATTACTTGGTATTTCTTCTAAAAACCTTGATGGCAAATTGCAACTTGTTGAACCAAACATTGTACGCATTTTGCTACAAGTTAAAAATAGATTTTCTTTTGCTCTTGTAGTACCAACATAGCAAAGTCTTCTTTCTTCCTCAATTTCTTTAGGTTCACCAATAGACCTAAAACCAGGAAATATTCCTTCTTCCATTCCAACTAAAAATACAACTGGGAACTCTAGTCCTTTAGCACTATGTAAAGTCATAAGTGTTACTGAATCTTGAGTTTCTTCCATATTATCAATATCTGATGCTAGAGTCATTCCCTCTAAGAAGTTTTGTAAGGTGTTATCCACTTCTTCTTTTTCAAATTCAATTGCCACTGTTAAAAATTCTTCTAAGTTATCTATTCTGTTTTCTGCCTCAATTGTTTTTTCGTCTTCTAATGCCTTTATATAACCCGATTTTTTTAAGATATATTTTATAAATTCAGAAACTTGCATTTTATCCTTTTTTTCTCTTGCTTCTTCTATTAAATTTACAAATTCTCTAGAATTTAAAAATACTCTGTTTAATTCATATTTATCTGCGTTTTTAATAATTTCATATTGCGAAGTTTCATTTTCAATTGCTAAATCTGCTATTTTATCTAAGCTTGTTTTTCCAATACCTCTTTTTGGCTCATTTATTATTCTTGCTAAACTTAAATTATCAGCTGGGTTTTGTACTAATCTTAAATAAGAAATTAAATCTTTAATTTCTTTTCTTTCGTAGAATTTTAAGCCTCCAACAATTTTATATGGAACTCCTTCTCTTCTTAAAATATCTTCTATTACTCTGGATTGTGTATTCATTCTGTATAATACAGCAAAATCTGAAAATTGATATTTTTCGTTATTTTTAAGTCTTTCAATTTGTTCTACAACAAATTGAGCCTCATCATATTCATTGTCTCCTGAGTAAACTTTTGGAAGGTTACCTTCATCATTTTGAGTCCACAATTTTTTTTCATATTTTGTTTCATTATTTTTTATTATGCTATTTGCTACTTTTAAAATATTTCCTGTACATCTATAGTTTTGCTCTAATTTAATTATTTTTGTTCCTTTAAAATCTTTTTCAAAATTTAAAATATTTTTTATATCTGCTCCGTCTAAAACTATATATTCCTTGGTCATTATCACCAACAACAGTTATATTTTTGTTTACACCTGCAAGCATTTTTACAAGTGTAAATTGAGCTTTGTTTGTGTCTTGATATTCATCAACTAAAATATATTTAAATTTTGATGAATAATAATTTAATATTTCTGGATTTTGGTTAAATATTTTTATTGTAAAATTAATTATATCGTCAAAGTCAATAGCATTGTTTTCTCTTAATCTTTTTTGATATAATTCATAAACAGCTGCGATTTTTTCTTTTACAAAATCTCCATGAGCATTTAAAGAATATTCTTCAGGCTCCATCATTTCATTTTTTGTATTGCTAATTTCCGCTTGAATCATTTTTTCCGAGAATTTTTTGTCATCTATTTGGAGCTCTTTTAAACATTTTTTTATTAAAGATTTTTGGTCTTGTGTGTCAAATATTATAAAAGATGAATCAAAACCAATTCTATCTATATGTTTTCTAAGTATTTTTACACAAATTGAATGGAAGGTTCCCATCCATATATCTTTAGCAGGTTCTCCTACTAAATTTGTTATTCTTTCTTTCATTTCATTTGCAGCTTTATTTGTAAATGTTATAGCTAAAATTTCCCATGGCATTGCCTTTTTAGTATTTATAATGTATGCAATTTTATGTGTTAAAACTTTAGTTTTTCCAGAACCAGCACCTGCTATTACTAAAACAGGTCCTTCTGTTTCTACAACTGCCTCATATTGTTTATCATTTAATCCTTCTAATATTTCTTGCATTGTTACAATCATTCCTTTTATTTATTTTTTAACATTATACCAAAAAAAAAATAAAAAACAAGCGAACAAAAGCAGTTTTTGGAAATAATTAATTCAGGTTAATAGTTTCAAACTTTCTCTTGCTATCAAAGCATTGAAATATTAATAATTTGAAAAGTTTCGAATGTGATTGAAGTAATTTTAGAAATTCTAAGAAGATTTTTTGGAAAATG
>CAMVKF010000126.1 GCA_947168035.1 uncultured Clostridia bacterium
TAAAATTACTCCAATCACATTCGAAACTTTTTAAATTATTAATATTTCAATGTTTTGAGACAATAATTGCTTTGAAACCATTAAATAGTAACTAACATTTAAAATCACTATTAAAGTTAACCACCTCCAAATATGCAAAAACACGAGCCAAATCACCCTAAAAAGGACGAATTGCTCGTGGTACCACCTTTTCTTTATAGTTTTTTAACTACCTCATTACAGATTAACGTTCTTACACGATTTGACTCCATTATTGAAATTCATTAATTTGGCTTTCTACTGTGGCTCTCAGTCGATGACCACAATTCCCTGTAAGTGTTTCAAATTAACTACTTAGATAACTTCATAGTCAAATTTATTTTTAATTATGTTTTGTATTATAATACTTTTTTTCACATTTGTCAAATACCTATTTTTGTAATTTTTTCTTCCATTGTCTTTTATTTTTAGTAAAGCTTATTGTAATTCTTCTTTTTTGATATGATATTTTATTTATTACTGTATTTTTTGTTTCATTGAGTGTTCCCTTAACCATTTCTGTTTTTTCCGAAATAGTATGTTTTACTTCTTCTTTTTTATCATTTATTGTATTTTTTATGTTTTCTGCTTTTTCGTTAATATTATCTTTTAATTCTTTCGCATTTTCTTTTACTTCATCTGTTATTTCTTTAATTTTAATTTTTATTGTTTCTAACTTTGGGAAAGCTTCAAGAAGCCTTTTATACATCCAAGATTTTTGAGATAAAATTTCTCTAACTTTCTTAGTTATTTGCTCTGTATCATCCTCTTTTTCTTGTTTTTCAACAAATAAAGTAGTTTTTCTAAAGCCAAATATTATTGTTGTTGAAATAATATAGTCTATACCAAAGATTATTGCTAAAATAATAGCTGTTATATTTAATACTTCTGGTTTAACTGTGTTTAAAAATTCAATTATTTTAGGATTAGTTATATATGTTAATATTAAACCAAATATGCCAAATGGAATTATTGTTCCTAAACATATTCTCCCATCTAAATTAAATTTTCGATTACTATAGTCCCACCATCTTGCTTTAAATAATTTTTCCATAATATAGCTTGTCCCATATTCTAATACACCACAAGCAAATATTATCATAATAAATAGTATTAAAGGGTCATATGAGTATTTATACAAATATAAAGTTATTATTGTAGCACCAAAACCATAAATTGGGCAATATGGTCCTATTAAAAAACCTCTATTTGTAAATTTTCCAGTATCTCTCAATTTACATGCTACTTCTAATAACCACCCCATACACGAATATATTATAAATAATAAAAAATAATATGTTAAACTAATTTCCATAAATTGTTCTCCTTTTTTTGTTTTGTAAATTTATTATTTTTTAAATTGATGGTTCACATGTTAAGTTAATTCCTAAATTTTTCAATGCATTCATTTCACTTTTTTCTAGTATATAGCTACTGTGTGCATCACATCCTCTAAGCTTTTCTAATTCATTTAAAGCTTTTTCAATAATAGGATTAGTAACTGAACATATACTTAATGTAATTAAAACTTCTGACAAATCTAAAAAATATGCTGTATTATATGATGTTTTTTGTTTCATTTTATAAATTCCATCTAAAACAGCAGGTGATAGTAAATACTCTTTATCTGGAATACCTGTTATTTCTTTAATTGCATTTAAAAATGCAGCACTTGTACAACTTAAAATTTTTGATTCTTTACCTGTAATTATTTTTCCATTACTTAATTTTATTGCTAATACATTTGCATTTTTTTCTTTTGCCACCTTATTTGCAACCATTGCCACATCTCTATCTGATAATGAAAGTTCCAATTTATCCATTAAAGATTTTGATTGCTCTACTGTATCTTCTGTGCAAATATTTTGTTTATAGTCACATAATGTATTGTAATATCTTCTAATAATTTCATCTGTGGCTGCTTTTTTTACAATTTCTGGGTTTATAATACATTGTTTAATCATATTAACTCCCATATCTGTTGGAGATTTATATACTTCTTTTCCAGTAATTTTTGTTAAAATATTTTTTAATATTGGGAAAGAGGAAATATCTCTATTGTAATTAACAGCATATTCTCCATAAGCTTCTAAGTGAAATGGGTCAATCATATTTACATCTTTTAAATCAACTGTTGCTGCTTCATAAGCAATATTTACAGGGTCTAAAAGACTTAAATTCCATACTGGAAAAGTCTCGAATTTTGCATACCCTGCTTTAACTCCTCTTTTATATTCATGGTATAGCTGAGAAAGACAAGTTCCAAGCTTACCACTATTTGGTCCTGGAGCTGTTACAACAACTAATTTTTTGGTTGTCTCTATGTATGGGTTTTTGCCATAACCTTCTTGACTTACTATTAAATCTACATTATCTGGATACCCTATAGTTGGTTTATGAATATATATTTTTATATTTCTTTCTTTCAATATTTTTTGTAAATGAGAAATATCATTTTCTTCATGATACATTGTAATAACAACACTGTTTATTAAAATGCCTGTTTCTTGAATTTTTTCTATAAGTCTAAGTAACTCTAATTCATAACTTATGCCATAATCTGCTCTTATTTTACTTTTTTCAATATCTGCCGCATTTATACAAAAAATAACCTCTACATCATCTTTAAATTGTTTTAAAAGTTGAATTTTATTGTCTGGTTTAAAACCTGGAAGCACTCTTGATGCGTGGAAATCATCAAATATTTTTCCACCAAATTCTAAGTATAATTTATTATCAAATAATTCTATTCTTTCTTTAATTTTTTCGCTTTGTATTTTTAAGTATTTTTCACTGTCAAATCCTACTTCATTCATTTTTAAAATTATTCCTTTCTTTAGGCACAAATCTGGTTAAAAAAGATTTTATAAAATGTTTTTTTGCCTTTATTTCCCCTCTTAATAGTTAAATTACCTATTTATTATACTTTTTATTTTTGTATTTTGCAATATTTTTTTATTTTTTCAATGAAATTTGGTTACTAGATAATGGTTTAAGCTCAAATGTGCTCTCAAAACATTGAAATATTAATAATTTGAAAAGTTTCGAATGTGATTGGAGTA
>CAMVKF010000127.1 GCA_947168035.1 uncultured Clostridia bacterium
TTCATCCCCTCTCCATATAAAATATCGTACAACATTTTATATATTATATTGTACGATATTATTATATATTTGTCAATAACTTTTATTCAGATATTGTTAAAAATTATAGAAAGCAGAGTATGTTTCTTTTTTATGTCAACCGAAACTTATGGTACGTGTCCCAAAAAGTAGTTTCTATATAAAGGGAACAAGGAACAAGGTCACCTCAAAGTGCTACAGAACCAGAGCCGAACGGAAGCCGTAGTTGCTGTAGCCATTGCCAGTGTATATACTAGAATAGAACACCCCTGCATAAGAGCCACTATGGTAATAGCCCCCACGCTCGACGAAAGGGAAATACGCATAGGCTCCGCCTAGATTTACACGATCGCTATCCCATACACTTGATGTATCTCCTGATACAAAATCTGGAGCTGTTTCTGTTGTTCCTGCTTTTAGTTTATAAAAAGCCCAAGAATTTGTATTATATATGTTATAAAAACTAAATGTATTTGAAATTTCGCTTACTCCTATTCCTTTTGGTAAATTATTAAACATTTCTTTCGTTACTAAATATCTTGCTAATGCATGTTTTAATTCATAGTTATTTCCATCTTGCCAAGTAGCTCTTGTTATTGTTTCTTCATTTTCTGTTCCTGGATATATTGTTACTTCTGTACTTACATCATATACATCCCACAAACTTGCATATTCACTTTTTACTTTTCCACTTTCTATATATTTTACTTCTTTTCCTGCAACGCTTGTTGTTGACTTTCCATAGGTGTTTATATTACTACCTCCATTGTCATAATATGCTGCTACATATTCCCAGGCTCCACCATTCATATCATATATTCCTGTTACATTTCCTGTTGTACTTGCAACTTTTGCTCCTTCAGAATAGGTAGATGTTTTATCTGGTCCTCTACCTGTAATTAAATCATAATATCCTATTCCTGATTTATTATTTCCATTAGCATTAATTTGTGGAACCTCTCCATAGTTACTATAACATAAATATGCAACTGCTCCCCATTCGCTGTTTTTTATTAAATGGCTATTACAATAATCTAATCCGTATTGGTCTTTTTTCTCTCCTGCTATTGACATACAATAATATTGCATATTTCCTATTGAAATTTCTCTCCAACTTACTTTATTTGGCAAACTTTTTGCTATTGTAACAGATGGCTCTACAGCTACAGCTGTACTTGAAGTTTCACTTCTATTTCCAACTGCTTTTCCTTCTGAATTTGTTCCGCTGGCTTCAAATTTTGCTACCCATATTCCTGTTAATTCTTTATTTCCAAGTGTAAACCCTGGATGTACTACTTTTGTGGTTTCTGTATTTGTTGTTGATGTTGCTTTTATATATTCTGTTCCATTTTTATCTTTATTTGTATTTCCCATTAAAAATGTTACATCTATCGTTCCTTTTTTTGTTTGTGCATCTTCTGGCATTTGGTATGCATATCTTGGTATCCACACATACATTGAACCCAATTCATTTTCAGCTACAACTGTTCCTTCTGTTACTATTCCTGCTTTATATGTTCCATCACTTAACATTATATTGGCCCAATATTTTGCTTCTACTTCAACTCCATTTTCTGTAACTTTTTCTGCTTTATAGTTGTACCAAGTTGGGTCTGTTGCTGAACATACTACCCAATTTGTTCCATTCCATTTTATTGGTATCATTCCTTTTGTTACTTTTGGAGCATTTACTCCTTTATCTTGATTATAACTATCTGCACTTGTTTGATAACTATTAATTTCATCACTTAATCTTTCCAATGCTCGTTCTTCATCATATGCTGCTTTATCAGATTGCTCTTTTGCTTGCTTTGCCCTTGTTAGTATTCCATTTTCTCCTGTTAATACAGATATACTCGTTCCTGCTAGAATTAATAAAATTACAATTGTGACAATGAGTGCAATTAAAGTGATACCTTTCTCTTTAAAAATTCTATTTTTATCCATATTTTTTCATCCTTCCTATGTTTTATTTAGTTTTTTATAATTAATTTTTGCTATTTTTATTATAAAAATTTAATTATGTATTTAGGATGACTTTTATTTTTTATTCTTTCTTTTTTCATATGCTTCCTCCTTCTATTTTTTCTTTATGTGTTTTTATTTTATCTTTTTTATTGTTTGTATATTTGTTAAAACTATACTATCATATTCGATTTATCTTTGCAAGCGTTTTTGCTTGCTTTATCCTTTATTAAGTTACTTCACGAAAAATAAAGCACGTTAGAATCTTGTATTTATCAAGCTTTAACGTGTTTTTTATTAAATAAAAAATTTAAAAAGTAACTATAAATTATTTACTAATTTTTTTGCTTTAAACTATTGCAATTAATATAAAAGTATGGTATAAAATTGCTATAAAAGTTATACGTGAAGTAACTTAATAAAGGATATATTTTAATCGTTGGTATTATTGATTTATCATTGATTTTAGGAATTTTTAATTATAATTTGATGAAATAAAAATACACCTAGAAAATCTAGATGTAATTTTTGTTTTTATAATTAATAAGAATCGTCCTACAATATTAAAAATAGTAGTTAACGTAGGTAGCACATCAAAAGGACTATGTTTCCATAGTCCTTTTACAATTTGTGTTATTTGGTAGGTGTATCATTTCCTACATCTCTTTTGACCCAAAGGGTGCGTGGCAGACACATTTTACCACCTCAAATAACCTATCTTTATTGTACTTTAATTATATCACATCTTGTGCAAAAATCAACGATTTTTTTATAATCTTAAGAGATTTTTAATTTTTTGAAATATTGTAGTCTATTCTTTATAATGTCCTTTACAAGATATTACAACAACATCTCCACTGCTATTAAAATCATAAACCAAACGATTTTTGCTATCTATTCTCTTACTATATCCTTGTCTATTTTTTAGAATTTCACCTTTACCGATTCTACTATTTACTCCATTCCTTTGTATATCAGCAAGTAGCATATTTATTCTTTTGAGTGTTTTTTTGTCTTCATTTTGCCAGCTTAAATAATCACTCCAAGCTTTTTCTGTAAAAATGCTATTCATCTGCCATTGCCTCC
>CAMVKF010000128.1 GCA_947168035.1 uncultured Clostridia bacterium
TCATTCCAAGAAACAACAAGAGTATTAACAGAAGCAGCAATAAAAGGAAAAGAAGACGATTTAGTTGGCTTAAAAGAAAATGTTATAATAGGTAAACTAATTCCAGCAGGAACAGGAATGAAAAAATATCAAGATATAGAAATTACAACTAAAACAGAACAAGAAGAAGCTAATGTTTCTTAGATACCTAAAAAAAATGCAAGATTTTCTTGCATTTTTTTTATTGCTATAGTAGAATTAAGTCGAAAGAGGTATCTATGGTTGATTTAAAAAAACAAGTTCAATATGTAAAAAATGTTGGACCAAATAGAGTCAAATTATTAAATAAATTAAATATAAATACTTTGCAAGATTTAATTTCCTACTTTCCAAGAAGTTATGAAAACAGAGGAATTTTAAAAAAACTAATTAACTGTGTAGAAGGCGAAGAAGTCCTAATTACAGGAGTTGCCATAACAAAAGTAAGTGAAACTTTTGCAGGAAAGCTTAAAATATACAAATTAATGGTAAGAGACGGAAATGAAATATGTACAATTATTTGGTATAACCAAAGTTATGTAAAAAATTTGTTTAAAATAGGCAAAAGCTATAATTTTTATGGAAAAATAGAAATTAAATTTGGAAAATATGAAATGAAATCACCTATTTTTGAAGAAACAGGTCAAAATAAAAATACAGGTAAAATAGTACCGATTTACCCCTTAACATATGGCATAACTCAAAATACAATTAGAAAAATAATAGAAAACGGAATAAATGAGGTTTATGGAAATCTTGAAGAAACTCTTCCAAGTTATATATTAGAAGAACATAAATTAATGGAAATAAATAATGCATTCAAAAAAATTCATTTTCCAGAAAATAAAGAGGATTTTTCAAAAGCTAGATATAGACTGGTTTTCGAAGAACTATTAACATTTCAACTAGCACTTTTAAAACTAAAAGAAAATTACAAAAAAGAAGAATATGGTTTAAGTTTTAATAAGAATGTTAATATGAGTGATGTTATAAACACCTTGCCATTTAAATTAACACATGCCCAACTTAAGGTTCTTGAAGAAATTGATAATGACTTAGAAAGCAAAAAAAATATGAATAGACTTTTGCAAGGTGATGTTGGCTCTGGTAAAACTGTAGTTGCTGAAATTGCATCATATAAAGCTGTAAAGTCAGGTTACCAAGTAGCTGTTTTAGCACCAACTGCAATACTTGCAGAGCAACATTTTGAAAACTTTTCTAAACTGCTAAATAAATTTAATATAAAAATAGAGCTTTTAATTTCAAGCATTACAAAAAAGAAAAAACAAGAATTAAAACAAAGGTTGCAAAATGGTGAAATTGACATTTTAATTGGAACACACGCAATGCTTGAAGAAGATGTTGCATTTAAAAACCTAGGTCTTGTTGTAACTGATGAGCAACACCGTTTTGGAGTAAAACAAAGAGCTAAAATTGCATCAAAAGGGAATAATCCAAATGTTTTAGTTATGTCTGCAACTCCAATACCTAGAACTCTTGCATTAATTTTATATGGAGATTTAGATATTTCAATTATAGATGAACTTCCTCCAAATAGAAAAAAAATAGATACATTTGCAGTAGGAAAACAAATGGAGGAAAGATTAAACAGTTTTATTGCAAAACAAATAGATGAGGGAAGGCAATGTTATATTGTATGTCCTTTAGTAGAAGAAAATGAAGAGATGGATTTACAATCAGTTGTGGAATTGGCTGAAAAATTAAAGAATGAAACCTTTTCAAAATATAGAGTTGAATATCTACATGGAAAGATGAAACAAAAAGAAAAAGATGAAATAATGCTTAAATTTAAAACAGGCAAAATAGATATTTTAATTTCAACAACAGTAATTGAAGTAGGTGTTGATGTTCCAAATAGCAATATAATGGTAATAGAAAATGCTGAAAGATTTGGTTTAGCTCAACTTCACCAGTTAAGGGGAAGAGTAGGAAGAGGTGAATATAAATCTTACTGTATATTAAAATTCAATTCTAGGTCAAAAGTAGTTCAAGAGAGAATGAAAATAATGTGTAAAACAAATGATGGCTTTGTAATTGCAGAAAAAGATCTAGAACTTCGTGGGTCTGGCGATTTCTTCGGCACAGCACAGCACCGGAATACCAGAAATGAAAATTGCAAATTTATTTGAAGATGTTGCAGTTTTAAAAGAAGTACAAAATTTAGCAAACCACATTATAAATGATGATGTAAATCTTGAAAAAGAAAAAAATCAAAAACTAAAAAATTTAATAGCAAGCAAATTTACAAATAAAATTGAGATTTGAAAAATTACAGTTCATTAGCAAGTGGATTATAAATCGAATATATTTAATATTCAAATCGAGTTCGACCTTCTTGCAGTTCTGAAGCCACTGAATAATTATATTTTTTTGTATATAATAAAAAGGGTATGAATTTTAACCATCGGTGTAAGAAAAAGTGGCTGAAGAACGTTAATATTTAAACATATTTAAGACCGTGAGAATAAATTTTCCTTATTCTCTTACATAAAACGGCTGGAGAACGGAAATTTGAATATTAAATATATTCGATAAAAGTCACATAAAAATGAAAATGGAGGAAAATATGATAATTAAAATAATTAGTTTATTAATAATTTTAACAGGTGTTGTATTTATATTTGATGCTAGAATACTGTCTAATAGATGGTTTGGATTTGGTGACCAAAATGAAGCAACATCTGGCCTTAAAATTCTAGGTTTTATAATTGTAGTAATTGGAAGTTTAGGTCTATACTTTATATTGTGATGGGTATTGACAAAATTTTGTTTTGTGTGATATAATATATAAGTTATTTTGTAGAATAAAAAAGAGAGGAATAAAAAAATGATTAATGAAAAAATAAGAAACATAGCAATAATTGCACACGTAGACCACGGAAAAACAACATTAGTAGATTGTTTACTAAGACAAAGCCATGTATTTAGAGAAAATGAGCAAGTACAAGATAGAGTAATGGATTC
>CAMVKF010000129.1 GCA_947168035.1 uncultured Clostridia bacterium
TCCAAAAAATCTTCTTAGAATTTCTAAAATTACTCCAATCACATTCGAAACTTTTCAAATTATTAATATTTCAATGTTTTGAGGACATATTTGTACTTAATCCATTATACTGTTATATCTTATCATATATTTAAAAAAATTTCAATTATTGGTTAAAACTAAAATTATGCGAAAATGGATGTATTTTCCACCAAATTTCGCATAATCTTTTATTAATTTTTATTTTCTTGATTCTACAATGAGTTTTATACCAGTTCTGTCTTCACCTTCAACTTCTACCTCGGCAAATGCTGGTATACAAATTAGGTCTACACCTGCTGGTGCTACATAGCCTCTTGCTATTGCTACTGCCTTTACTGCTTGATTTAGAGCTCCTGCTCCAATTGCTTGCATTTCTGCTTTACGTGATTCTTTAACCAATCCTGCAATAGCTCCTGCTACTGAATTTGGATTTGATTTTGATGAAATTTTTAAAATTTCCATTTTCTTTTGCCTCCTATAATTTTATTTTTTTTGTTGCAACTTTTTTCATTTTGTATTTTACAACTTTAAAATGATTTTGTCTATACTTTTTTGGAAATTTTTTCCATTTTTCATCGCATTATTCGACCTTTTTCGACATATTCTCAAGTATATTATAAATTGTGTTTTTTATAAACCCTGCAGATGACTTAGGTGCAACCTTTCCAGGTAATGCAAGTGCCCATACAAATTTAATTCCCATATTTAAAGCTACATCTCCATCTATTCCTCCAGGGCTTGATGCCAAATCAATTAATAATACATCTTTTGAAACATGTTTTAATTCATTCATTCCTAAAATTTTTTGTGGTACAGTATTTATAATAATATCAAAATTTTTTAAATCATAAACCATATTATTTATATCTAACGAATCATAACCATATGCATTTATCCACGCTAAATCTGTTTGTTTTCTTGCAGCACATGTAACTAAACAAGATAACATACTAAATTTATTTGCAACTATTTTTGCAACTCTTCCAAAACCTAAAACTAAAACCTTTGCTCCTTGCAAAATTTCATCTGTATTTTTAATTGCAACTTCAATTGTTCCTTCAGCAGTAGCAATTGTATTTAATATTGCAAGTTCTTCTTGTTTCATAATATCAAATACTTTTAAATATTTTTCTTCTAACTTTTGTTTTACATTTTCGTTTAATGAACCTGCAATAAATATTTTATTTTTCTTTGTTTTAAGTAATTCTTGAATTTGTATCTTTTCATCAAAAAATGGTGTATTTATATGTTCTCCATCTTTAGAAAATGGTGTTGGTCCAACTATTATCTCAGATTTTTCTATTCCTTCTTTTAAGTTTTTTGCAATTTCAAGATTGACAGTATCTTCAATATTTTCAATGTCTTTAATACCATAAAATATAACCTTATTTCCGTCTTCTAATAGCATTTTGCCAAGTTCAATATTTCTTAAATCTCCACCTAAAATAAAAAATTTATTTTTCATCTTAAAAATCATTCCTTTCCTAAAGGTACCCATAAGTTTGGAAAAGACTTCCTATATTATTATATGGCAAGTTATAAAAATTATTCCCCACTTGAAACTAGCTTTTTTTAATACTATAAGCACTCATTTCAAGTAGGGAATATTTTCTTAAATTTAGTCTTTAAAAACGATTCTTCCTCCAACTATTGTGTATTTTACTTTTCCTTTTAATTTCTTTCCTATAAATGGACTATTTTTAGATTTTGATACTATATTTTCTTTTGTATATATATATTCTTCATTTGGATCAAAAACTGTAATATCTGCTATTTTTCCTTCTTCTATAGTTCCTCTATCAATTTTTAGTAATTTTGATGGAGTATAAGATGTTAATCTTACTAAGTTTAGATAGTCAATATGTCCTGGGTCTACTAAATTCATAATTTCAGCAGGTAAAGCTGTTTCGAAACCAATTATTCCATTTGGTGCTTTCTCTAACCCTCTAGCTTTTTCCTCATCTGTATGTGGTGCATGGTCTGTTATTATACTATCTATTGTGCCATCTTTTAATCCTTGAATTATAGCTTGTTTATCTTTTTCTTCTCTTAAAGGAGGATTCATTTTTGCATTTACTCCTGATTTTAAAACCTCATCTACTGTAAATGTAAAATAATGTGGGCAAGTTTCACAAGTAACTTTAACTCCTCTATTTTTTGCATCTCTTATCATATTTACACTTGTTTTTGTACTTATATGGCAAATATGTGTATGTAAATTATTTGTTTCAGCTATTACAATATCTCTAGCTGCCATTATTTCTTCAGCTTCAGGTAAAACTCCTCCAACTCCAAGTTCTTCTGCAACTTTTCCTGCATTAATAGCACCACTTGAAACTGATTTTTCTTCACAGTGTTCTGAAATAAATGAATTTAATTGATTTGCTTTAAACATAGCTTCTCTTATCATTTTTGCATTTGTAATAGGCATTCCATCATCTGAAAATGCTATTGCTCCTGCATTTAGTTGTTCTTCAAAATTTACTAATTCTTCTCCTTTTTCTCCTTTTGTTACACTTGAAAATGGTAGAATATTACATAAATTTACTCTTTTTGCTTCATCTATTATCATTTTTAATGTTTCTTTGTTATCTGGTGTTGGGTTTGTATTTGGCATTGGACAAATTGTAGTAAATCCTCCTGCTACAGCACTTTTCGAACCTGTTTCAATTGTTTCTTTATGTTCTCCACCTGGCTGTCTTAAATGGCAATGCATGTCCACCATTCCTGGCATAATGTATAAATTTGTGCAATCAATTAAAGTATCTGCATTCTCTGTAATTTCTTTAGCTATTGTTTTTATTTTGTCTTCCTCAATTAGTATGTCAAATTTTTCAAAAGTGTTAGTTTTGTAATCAATTAATGTTCCATTTTTTAAAATAGTTTTCATAAAAAATTCTCATTCCTTTCTTAAAGGCACACATAGTTTGTAAAAGAATTGTGCTTTTGGCTAGGCGGACAAGCAAGAAAGAGCGGA
>CAMVKF010000130.1 GCA_947168035.1 uncultured Clostridia bacterium
ATCACAAGAAATTGCAAATCAATTTCATATGGCTTTTGAATCAGCAGAAAGAATCCATAGACAAATGGAAGCAAGAATTGATGCAAAAAATGATATGAAAATAGCACAAGCTTTGCAAATGCAAACATAAGCATAGTGATGGTTATGCTATAGTTTAGATTTTGAAAATGTAGGGGGCGACGTCCTCGACGCCCCGCATTAAAAATTATAATAAATTACTTGTCGGAATATATGTCTCATCAGGTGTTGAAACATACTTATTTTCTGGTTCCTCACATTTAACAATATTTGTTACATTAATAATTGCTATTTCACCATAATAATCACTTTTTTCTATAACTCCAGTCACATCCACCCATTCACCATCTTTAAACTCTTCAGCTTTCTTATATTCACATAAGAAACCCACTACTAAACTTTGTAAGGGATTTTCACTTACAATCATATCACGAGCTAATACAAATTGAGTAGGGCTAAAATCCAATAATCTATATACATATCCACTAAAATGAACTTTACATCCAACATAAGCATCTATATTATTATGAACAGCTTGCAAAATATTAGTATAATTATCTTTAGAAATATTAAAAACTTGGTTAGTATCAATAGTATCTTTTAATGTAAAAGTATCTTTTTCTTCATTTCCAGATTTTTTGAAAAAAATTTTATAAACCCCAACAGAAAATATAATTAAAATAATTAACAGCATAACTAAAAATGCAAATTTTATAAATCTATTACTATTAATCTTTAAATTAATAAACATAAAACCCTCCATATACTATAATTAAAAAAATATTTACTAGAATTTATGAAAAATTTTCAATAATTATTACAAAAAAACTTGCTAAATTTTGATTTTAGTGTTATATTCTCATCTTTGACAGTTAATGAGTAAAAAAAGACTGATAAGCCTTGACAATTAAGACTTACAGCCTTTTTGATTTTTGCTCAAAAATGCGTGACTTTTTTTATTTTTTACATCTGTTAAAATTTTTTTCATATTTTTTTCTGGTACAATTTCATAATCTGTTCTAAAGCCTGATTTATCATGTATTGCATCGGTTAAATCTGTTCTTGTATATGCTGGTATATAACCTGCATCTTCTTTTATCATATTCATATTTCTCAAACAGTCTATTATTTCTGAACTGGTAAATTTTCCCATTAGCACTTTTTCTAAATATCTATGTATTACTAGTGATAGGAAACAAGTCGTGAAATGTGCTGTTATTCTATCGTCTCTACTTAAATAAACTGGTCTGGCTTTAAATTCACTTTTCATTATTCTAAAGCTTTCTTCAATTTCCCATCTTCTTTGATTTACTTTTATGATTTCTTCTGGTTCATCATCTAAATTGGTGCATACTCCATAAAAGCCATCATACTGTTCTTCTTTCTTTATTTGGTCTGTATCTATAGTTAATATTTTTTCTTCTGCAACTTCACCGTCTTTTGTAACAGAAGTCTTTTTAACAAATCTTTTATAATCATTTTGATTACATTTTTCTAGCTTTATATCATTTGTTTCAATAGCTTTTTGAGCCCTTTCTATTTGTGCATTTCTAATATTTCTTTGATAGTTTTTATATTTTAAAGAATAGGTTACTATCAACATTTGCTCTAAACCGTTTTCATTAATCCAACGAGATTTATAAAAAACTTTATTTTTATATTTTTCTTTTGTTTCTTCGTTTTCTTCTAGCTTACTTATATCATATGTTTTAGAACTTCCACTTAGTTTCCAATCTGTAGGAGATAGAGCCCAATCTTTTAAATGTTTCTTTAATTTTTTTATTGATTGTGTTGTTATAAAAGCTCTATCGGCTTGTGAGTTAAATTTTCGATTTGCAGCTGAAGCTAATCCAGCATCTGTGCATACTATAAATTTAGATAATTTAAAATCATCAATAATTTTTTGTTCTGTAGGTGTTAGAGTAGTTTGTTCGTTAGTATTTCCAGCTGTTACATTAAAACAAAGGGGAATACCATTTCCATCCATAAATAGTCCCATTTGTGCTATAGGATTTGGTCTATGTTCTTTTGAGGGACCATATTGTTTCAAGCCTTCTTCTTGTTCTATTTCAAAGAAATAATTGGTGCAGTCATAATAAATAATTCCAGTATTCCTATCAGACACTTTTAAACTATTTTTATATAAAAGTGCTTGAATGGATTCATTTTCTTTAGCAATTACTTCAAGAGCTCTGTATATGTGTTGAAGTTCAAAATTTGGTTGTTCTATAAAATTTTTAGATAAATTATAAGTAGCTAATTTAGAACCAGGATAAATAATTCTTCCATACAATAGCCTAGATAGTATAGAGTTCAAGTCATATTCGAACTTATATTTATCAGATATTTTTTTACATATTTTATCTATTTCAAGTTCATAATATAATTTTTCTAAAAAGATATAGCCTATATTAAATAAGTTTTGAGTGTTTTTATCAATTATTTTTGAAGTAGATTTTTCTATAATTATTTTTAAATTGTTTTCTTCTTCTTGTTTATTTAATTCTTCAACTTGTTTTTTAGCCCATTCTAAAGGGGAAAGTCCATTAGATATTTTTAATATTTCTTGTTCATTTCCCAATTTTTTAAAAATTTTGGTTGATCTTTTTCCAGCTTTTGTTTTTGTATCTGTTATAACATAATAGTTTACAGAGTTTTTAGATTTGTTTACTTTTAATCTCATTTGTATCAAGCCTTTCCGTTTTTTTTTTTACATTATAGCACATCACGACAAATCACGCAAGAGAAAAGCGAAAAATTTTACAAAAAAAATAAGCATTATCAATGCTTAACAAAAATTTTTAGGGTGAGTAAGTGTCAAATAACCG
>CAMVKF010000131.1 GCA_947168035.1 uncultured Clostridia bacterium
CACTACGGACTTTCACCGATTAGTTAAGCGACATGCCTGTCGCACTTTTAAAAAAGCAGTACAAATTGTACTGCTTTTATGTTAGGGTTTAGAAAATTATGGGATGGTTTCACTAAACATTTTCATTTATTTTTCTTTCCAATACATAGGCATTTATACTTTTAGGATGAGTGCCTAAATAGATTAAATAGTAACATTACTGTTGTTATACTTTATTTTTGTAATTTATTATTTAACATTATAAATGAATTGTTAGAACTATTATATTCTAGTTCAATGTTTCTTATTGATAATTTATTTTTATATTTTGATAAAAGCAAATCTCCTATAGAATCAATTTCCTCACCATTTTCATCATATTCTTTGCAAGATTTTGTATCCCCTTCATATACAGTTGTAATTGTAGTATTTAAAATTAAATTATTATTTCTATCATATATATGTCTGTGAGTTAATCGACCAATTTCCAAATCTAATGGCATTTCATCAATTTCAATTTTACATTCATATTGTGAAACATAAAAAATATTGTCTTTTTTCTCAATTTTATTAATAAAATATTTTGTTTCCCTTAATTCCGAGCCATCAAAACCAAAAAAATGATATGTTCCATCAGAATTCTTTTCCACAAAAAATACATTTTCTATATCAGATGCATTTATTAATCCATCAGCATTATTGCCAAAAAGTTCAATTAAAGACGAGTTAAAATCTTTTAGTGTTGATTTAGCATCATATATATTATTATAACCTACTTTACTCATTGTTCTCAATGAAGCACATACTGCTAAATAATCTTTTGGTGCGGATTTTATATTGGAAAATTCTGCAATACAATCAGAATATGCCTCTGGCCATACCCAAATTTCTGATATATAATTAGAAATTACTTTTCCATAATCAGATTCAATACTTATCTTTTCCTTCTTAGAAGTATTATTTTGAGTAGACTCCACTATATTATTTTCAGGCATATCATTATGATTTGTGTTCTTAGGTAAAGTATTAATTTTTTCTAGATTAATAACTTTTTGATTTAATTCTAAGTATAATTTCAAAGTTAAACAAGACATTATACTAATAATTATTATTGATAATATTAATAAGCATGTTGAAAATTTTATCTTTACAACTTTTTCTTTTTCCATTTTCTTCTAACCTCTTATATTATTTTTTCTAAATTAATTACTATGTCATCTTCTACTTCTTGCATTGCTATTAATGTTTCTTCTAATAATTTATCTAGTTCCCAGCCTAATTGCTCTGCACCTTTAGTTATTGTTTCTCTTGAGCAACCAGCAGCAAACTTTTTGTCTTTAAATTTTTTCTTTAAACTTTTAAGTTCCATATCTTTTGTACTTTGAGATGGTCTCATTTTAGCTGCTGCCCAAATTAAACCTGTTAATTCATCTATTGCAAATAATATTTTTTCCATAGTATGTATTGGTTCAACATCTGAACAAATTCCATATGCATGGCTACACACAGCATGTATTAATTCATCACTACAATTAATTTCTTTTAATAATTCTGGTGCTTTTTTACAATGTTCTTCTGGATACATTTCATAATCAATATCATGTAATAATCCTACTATTCCCCAAAATTCTTCATCCTCATTATTCTTTTTAGCAAAAAATCTCATAACCTGTTCTACTGTAATAGCATGTCTAATATGAAACTCCTCCTTGTTATACTTTTTTAATAATTCAATAGCCTCTGCTTTATTCATTTTAAATTTCATTCCTTCCTATCTTTAATATTCTTCTAAAAAATTTGTCCTTTTTCCATTTTTCTTATATTCTAAAACAGTATCTATATTGACATTTTCTGAACTTCTAAAAATATTTAAATCTATTGTAGCATCTTGCTTTCTTAACATTTTTAATAATTTTTTTGTTTCTTGCCTTTTCGATGTTTTTTCATCATTTAAATTATTACTTGCTATTTTACAACCACATTTTATGAAACCTAACTCATTCTTTTTTTCCCAAGATATAATGTCATCTTCTCTAATAAAATATAGTGGTCTTATTAGTTCCATACCTGGGTGTGAGGTGCTTTTTAATTTTGGCATCATTGTTTGGTACTGCCCTGCATACAAAATTCCCATTAAAATTGTTTCTATTACATCATCAAAATGGTGCCCTAAGGCAATTTTATTACATCCTAGTTTTTTAGCATATTCGTACAAATAGCCTCTTCTCATTCTTGCACATAAATAACATGGTTTACTCGTAATATTGTATACTCTTTCAAAAATATCTGTTTCAAATATATTAATTGGAATATCTAATAGTTTACTGTTTTGTACAATTTTATTTTTATTCTTATCATTATAACCTGGGTTCATACTTATAAAAACTACTTCAAAATTATCTGTTCCATGTTTTTTTAATTCTTGAAAACATTTTGCAAGTAAAAATGAGTCTTTTCCACCAGAGATACAAACAGCAATTTTATCACCTGATTTAATCATATCGTAATCTTTAATTGCTTTTACAAATTTTGCCCAAATTTGTTTTCTATAATTTGTAATGATTGATTTTTCAATTTCTTTTAACTTTTCCATCTATTTAACCTTTTCTAATACACATATCAGTTTGAAATTGGTTACTTGATAATGGTTTTAATCCATTTTTTCTCTCGAACATTGAAATATTAATAATTTGAAAAGTTTCGAATGTGATTGGAGTAATTTTA
>CAMVKF010000132.1 GCA_947168035.1 uncultured Clostridia bacterium
CACATTTGTCAAAAGTACTACAAATAGTATTACTAATATTATAAAAATTGAAATGAATATAATTTTTTTCCTTTTCAAAACTTGTCCTCCTTTGTATGCTATTACTATATTATAAATTTAAATTTTTGGCAATATGATTTTTATAAAATGCTAAATATTATTATTTTCAAGCAACATTCGGGGGGACCGACAAATTACAGTATGTCAAAATATTTTGTTACATACTGTTATGCAGTTGGGAGTTGCAGAAAATAATAATATTTAGCTATAATACAAATTTTCCAAAAATTTAAATTGACAATTTTCTACATTTTGTTTACAATTATTTTAGGTGATAAATATGAAAACTAAAGAAAAATTATACATATTATTTTTATTGATAATTTTTGCAATATCCATTTTCATATATATTATATTTTACAAAAATAAGACTTATGCAAAAGAAAATAATACTTACACCTCAAATGTCAGAATTAGCAATGCAAAGCAGATAGATATATATGAAATAATAAAAAAGAATACTGTGGAAAAACAGGAAGAAACAATTGAAACAATAGAAGAACCATTGGAATTTATTACAAAATATAAAACAAATGCTGATTTACCAAAGGGAACAATACAAGTAATTCAAGAAGGAAGAGAAGGTATTCAACAAATATCAATAAAAAGAATTTACCAAAATGGAAATTTAATAGATGAACAGCAAATGGGAGTAAAAGTAAAAAAAGCTTCCATTGATAAGATAGTGGAAATTGGCGGAGCTAAATATACAAGTTCATACAAAGTAAAAAAAGGAGATAGTGTGTATACTACAGCAGATAGAACAGAGATAATGTTTGAACCAAACGCTGAAAGCACTAAATTAACCACGATTGGCAAAAATAATGAATTTAAAATATTAGACTTAAATGATGATTGGTATAAAGTATCTGGAACAGCTGGAACAGGCTGGATAAAAAAAGAAAGCACAACTTATATTAATCCAAATAAAGGATTTGACGAAGCTAAATATGGTGCAAAATCAAAAGAAGCATTAATGAAAGAATTAAGCTTTGGCATGAAATTGAATAAGCCAAGCGGATTGACGCTAGATCAATTCAAAAAAATACTATCAGATTCAAAAGATGTAAATAAAATATTTGAACAAAATGCAGAATTTTTCTATTACATAGAAAAACAATATAATATAAATGGAGTATTTGTTGCCTCAATAGGAATTCACGAAAGTGCTTGGGGAACTTCAAAAATAGCAAGAGATAAGAAAAATTTATTTGGATATGGAGCTTATGATTCTAATCCATATGGGGGAGCATACTCATTTGAAAATTATTCGGAGGGGATAGATTTAATAGCAAGAGTTTTAACAAAATACTATTTAAATCCTGCAGGAACATCAATTTTTAATTCAGAAAAAGCAACAGGAAGTTATTATAATGGACCAACATTATCAGGTGTTAATACAAGATATGCAACAGATAAAAATTGGGCAAACGGAGTGTATAGTCACATGAAATATTTATATAATAAATTATAGAAGAATAAATACATTAAAATTGATGAAAATATATAAGAATTTGATTTTTTTTCATAAAAATTGTTGCTATTTTTTCAATAATATTGTATGATATATAGGTAAATAGTGTGAAAACAGAAAGTACAAAAAACGTAGTATTTTTATATATAGAAGGGAATGAAAAAAATGAAAAGTAAAGCAATAATAATATTAGCAATAGTAGCAATTTTGACAATACTATTTTGCACACCTAAAGTATATGCAGAAAACAAAGTGCTAGATTCTAAAATTGAAAGCCAATTAGTAGAAATAAAAGAACATGAAGCTCAAACAATTGAAGATTATCAAGCTAGATATGGTTCAGAAGCTTATGGAACTGTTGCATATATATTAGAATTAGTTCGAGCATGGAGCATTCCACTTTGTTTTTTAGGAATAGCTATTGGAGCGGTACATAAATCAATTTTAGGTATACGTAAATTGGATACTCTAGAAAAGGGTAGAGGAATGGTTGTAATGTTCATTACAATATTATTAATTTGCCAAATATTACCACTAGCATTTGCTTTAGTTGTAAAATTTGGAAGGGGGTAACAAATGAAAGTTTTATTTGCTGTAAGTAATGAGGAGATATCAGAGGCAATAGTAAAAAGATATCAAAAACAATATAAGGAGATAATATCATACAAAAATGTCTATTACTTTAATGCAATATTAAAAGAAATACAAAAAGACAAAACTTATGATAGAATAGTAATAAGTGAAGAATTAGAGGCATTTACAAATACACAATATGAACAAATAGATAGATTTATATTTGATAAATTGGATAGTATAAGCGATGAAGCAGCTAATACTAGAGGGGATAACACACCTATTATTTTAATTTGTTCAGATAGAAGAACAAAAGGCGAAGAAATGCTTGTAAAACTATTTGGAATTGGTATTTATGATGCTTTAATTGGAAATGATAGAGGAGTAGATGAGGTTTGTAATTTAATTCATAAATCTCGTTCTAAAAAGGAAGCAAAATT
>CAMVKF010000133.1 GCA_947168035.1 uncultured Clostridia bacterium
AAAATTACTCCAATCACATTCGAAACTTTTCAAATTATTAATATTTCAATGCTTTGAGAGCAAGAGCAAGTTTAAAACCATTATCAAATAAAAAAAATTTAGAAAAATGCAAAAAAGACTTGAAAAACAATTCGCAATATGATACCATAAAAAAGTAAGAAAAATGTCAAAAAAGATTTTGTATAAAAAGTATAAAATTAATCTTTTATGTACAAAATTTATTTGAAATACCGTAGGGGAGTAAACACTGTACGCCCAGCAGAAAAAACAGTACAAAATTTAATTGAAACGTTGTAGGGGCGTATTTATACGCCCTGGCCAAAAAACACACAAGAAAGGAAGATAAAAAATGAAAAACAAAAAAACAATGGAAAAAACACTAAAAAACAACAGAGGTATTACCCTAATTGCACTCGTAGTAACTATAATTGTTTTATTAATTCTAGCCACAGTCTCAGTCCAAATGCTAACTCGGAGATAATGGCATAATAAATAATGCAATGAAAGCAAAAGATGATACAAATATAGCTGGAATATTAGAAGACTTAAATTTAAAAATTTTAGAATATCAAACAAAAGCTTTAAGCTCAAATAGTAGGCAAACTTTAGAAGAATATTTGCGTGCAAATGGTATAGATGTAATTGATAATGAAGATGGAACCTTAAGTGCAACATATAATGGAATAAACTTTATTATAGATAAAACCACTTATTTAACAGAAGTAGATAATAGACCAAAATTTGAGGTAGCAGTAAGTGAGCCTGATTCAAACAAAAAGGTTACAATAACAGTTACAATTTCAAATGCAAGTCAGTATTCTACAATTGATTCAATTAAATTAACAAACGCAAACAATAATGTAGTAGTAGGCGAAAAAACAGATGGCAAAAGTACAGCTACATTTGAAGTTGATGCAAATGGAGATTATAAAGCTGAGGTAAAAGCAACTAAAGGTGGAACTCAAAGTACAGGAACAAAAATAGCACAAGTAAACAATATAACTGTAGCATTTGCAACAACTAAAGGAACAATAGATATAGTATGGCTAAAAGGTACTGGAAAAACAGTAACAAGTGATCCCAATGAGCCAAATTTATATACAGGGACAAAGGCATTAAAACCAGTATATTGGGCATCAAGCACAGAGGGAGAAATAAGTGGTACAGCAACAACAGATGTAGTAGAAATTAAAAGCGAAAATGCTAAATATAAAGCAAAAAATTGGCATAATTATTCAGCAAATAAATGGGCAAATGCAACAAATACAGATGGAAGTTATTTTGTATGGATACCAAGATTTGCATATAGAATAATATATTGGGATAATAATTATAAAAATGTAGTTGGTTATTATGACGGAAGAGGAATGGTTAATGTAAAAGGAGAGGTTATAAAAAAGACTATTGATGGTAAAGAAGAATCAATGACATTAGATCCAGGTGTAGATACAGTAACTAAAGATGGAATTCAGTATATTGTTCATCCTGCATTTGATAATAGTGTAAATAATGGAGGATGGAGTAAAAAAATAAGTGGTTTTTGGGTGGCAAAATATGAGATGAGTAGAGAAGACTATGATGCAAACTTAGAGACTACAGATAAATGGAAACCACACGGAACAGCAAATGATGGTGGAGGAAATAATTCAATAGTAGCTAATAGCATAAGAGCAGTAAGTAAGCCAAATGTAACAAGTTGGAGAGGTATACAAATAAAAAATTGTTATGCAAATTCTTACGGATATGATAGAGCAAAAGAAAGCCATCTTATGAAAAATAGTGAATGGGGAGCAGTAGCATATTTAACACATAGTAAATACGGAAGAAATGGAACAGAAGTAAGTGTAAATCAGTGTACTGGATATATAACAGGAGCAGGAAGAGGAACAGGAGATGGTGATATATATAATTCTACTTATGATGTAGATTCAACAACAGGGCTTCCTTCTGCTAACCAACAATATAATGGTTCTATAGGAATGCTATCAAGTTCAACAGGAAATATAAATGGTGTATATGATTTATCTGGTGGAGCATGGGAATATACTGCAGCATTTAACGGAGCAAGTACACATAACAATTTAACTAGCAATGGTTGGACAGCTTTAAGTTCAGATAAAACAAGTACACCTTATGCAACAGCTTATTCTAATGGAACAGGTACAAAGTCAGGTGTATTAATATATAAAGTTGGAAAAGTAGGAGATGCAACAAAAGAGGTATATAATGGAAGTGGAGCAAACAACTGGTTGGGAGTCTACTCTAACTTCGTCAGCTCGGACACTCCGTTCTTCCAGCGTGGAGGCTTTTACGGTAATGGTTCTAATGCGGGTGTGTTCTATTCGTACGGCAACGGTGGCGGTGCCTACAACTACGGTTCGTTCCGTGTAGTCCTTGGGCAGTAACACAGGCCACTAGCCCTTTGGCAGTAATACATTAATAAAATGCAGTAAGCGGTCAACGAAAAAACGTATTGAAAACCTCTTAGGGTTAATATATCATA